>RFJG01000051.1 GCA_003694965.1 Methanobacteriota archaeon
ATCTCATCTCCAGTCTCTGAAGACATTCGCGGAAAACGCCACTATAGACCAACTTATGAGCGCGTGATTATTGAAGGAAAGAGTTTTCCAACATTCCCAGAGTATGAGTTTCAAGAGAGCACTTTTCCCTATTTTCTTGAAGGGCGGGAGTGGACACGCACATACATGGCATTGAGCAAAGAGAAGTTTAAAGACATCGTTGATGGAGCAATTAAGAATGCAGAGAGCGCTGGCTGGGATATAAGGAAGGATATCAATTCCCTTGTTGTATTAAGGAATGCCATAACCAACGATGATGATTTCGCATACAGCTTTTTTATAGAGACATTGGGGAAGAAAGCTTCTTCATTCCTTTCTTACCAAGTTCAAGTGCCGACAAACACGGGCTTGGAGACTGAGATGTTCGTAATGGACCCCATAGCATATTATTTCAAGATATGTATTGCAGATGCTCTCTTGACAGAGGCATATAGGGAGATTGCGAAGAGCATAACTCTTTTTAATTCCTCCAACCAAGGTGTTAAATTATGAAGAGAAAAAAGTTAACGAGACAAAAGAAAGGAGAAGGAAAATCTAATTAGTATAAATAAGGATTTATAATGTAGTTAGGAGTTTGTAAAAATAAAAGAATAAAAAATAAGGAACGGGCAACTATCTTGCGCTCTTAGCCATCCTCTCTATCTCGTCCTTCCTCCTCACAGCGAAGCTTGCCTGGCTGTCGTTGTTGGAAGCAGCTATTATCTCATCTGCGAGAGTTTCTGATAACTTTTTGTCGCTGTTGAAGGACTTCATAAGAGCGGATAGTGCGATGTTTTTGAGAGCGACATCAACCCTTCTTGTTGCGGATATATCTACTGAGAGCTGATATCTAACACTGCCTAGTTGAACTCTCGTAACATCCTCTCTTGGAGCACTGTTTTCAACAGCCCTAACAAGGACTTGTATGGGGTTCTCCTTTGTCCTCTCATTTATGATGTCAAATGCCTTATCCAAGCTTTTCATGAGGTGGAGCTTCTTTCCTTGCAATCTCCCGTGGCTCCTTATGACTTTTCCACCGACTTTCCTTCCAGTTCCTCCTCTCATGAGCTTGTTAAGGAGCCTCTCTACGATGTTGACATGTATCTTAGCAAGTTTCTTGTCTCCGTGCCTCCCAAATGAGTGTGGAGCTATGACTTCTTTGAGCGACACTACTTGTTCAACACTCCTGTCGTTGAAAGTTATTCCCTCGTAGTCCCATTTATTGAATAGCTTCACTTATTTCACCTCTTTGCCTTCTCCTTCTTGCCGTGCCTCAATGCCTGCAAGTCCGTTCCATTAACAGAAACAACCTTATACCTAACACCTGGTATGGAACCCATCTGACCTTTTTGGCTACCACCGAGGCCCGCTATGACTACTTCGTCGTGCTCTTGTATGAATGTACTTGCTTTGTCCCTAACTGCGTGAGCTGTGACAACCCTTCCATTTTTCTTGAGCTGCACTTTAACACACTTTATGAGACCTGAGTGTGGCTGCTTCTGCTCTAGCACAACCTTCTCAGTAACGATGCCGGAGCCCATAGGAGCGCCTTCAAGTGCATCATACTTCTGCTTGAGGTTGAGCTTCTTGGCCTTCCACTTCTTGCTTAGCCATTTGTATTTCTTCCTCTTCCTCTGCAAGTTCCTTCCTGCAAACTCTCCATTTGAACCTTTACCCATTATGAATCACCATTAAGCTCTATCTATTTCTTATAAAAGGTTTTAAATAGCTTTTGCCACCTACACAACAAGCTTCATCCCATCATGGGCAACAACCACTTCCCCACTATAGTATTCCTTTGCCTGCTTTACCAACATCTCCGCATTGTCATAGCGGGCGCTTATGTGCGTTAACGCTAGCATCTTAACCCCTGCTTTCTCAGCTATTGTGGCGGCATCTTTCACTGTTGAGTGCCTCCTCTGAATAGCTTCTTCTTCCATTCCCTCATCAAATGTTGCCTCGTGTATAAGGAGATCTGCTCCCATGGCTTCCTCAACTATCCTCTCACAATACATGGTATCGCCGCTATATACTACTTTCTTCCCTCTTTCCACATATGATATGTCCGAGAGCAACACACTTCTTCCATCAACAACAACCTTCCCTTTCCTCTCTATTTCGGAGAATAGCCTTCCTTTTATGCCTAGCTCTAATGCCCTTTCTTTATTGAACCTTATTTTCTCGTCTTCTTCAAACACAAAGCCAAAGCTCTCTCCTTCGTGCTTAACCCTAAATGCTCTGACGCTGTAATCCTTCCCTCTATGCTTAACTCCTTCCTTGAGCGTCTTCAACTCCATAAATGGCCAGCGGTTTAGCAGCTTCTCCATAAGCTTGGAAGGAGCATATATGTTAAGTTTTTCTTCTGGAGCGTTCGTTGTCATTCTCAGCGTTTCTATAAGTCCAAAAAGTCCGAGGAAGTGGTCTAAGTGAGCATGGCTTATGAATATGTTCCTTATGCTTCCGTAGCCTACCTTGCTTTTCATAAGAGAACGCTGGCAACATTCTCCAGCATCAAATAATAACACATCGCCCCCCCATCTCAAGGCTATGGAGGGCATGTTCCTTTTTACAGATGGTATGCCTGCCGATGTTCCGAGGAAGAATACCTCAACCTTTTCTCCCATCAATAACCTCTCCTGCTACTCCACTCTTCATTATTCTCTCAACTATGTCCTCAACAGCGACTCTCACTTGCTCCCCGCTATCCCTATCTCTTATTGTTACTGTACCGTCTTCAAGGCTCTCGTGGTCAACGGTTATCGCATAAGGAATGCCTATTTCATCTGCCTTGGCATACCTCCTTCCTATGCTGCCTTTCTCTCTATAATATAGAGGGAGCTTGCCCTTCAATTCTTCTCTTACTTTCTTTGCCATCTTTACTATTTCCTCATTGTTAGAAAGAAGTGGGTAGAGAGCAACCATATAAGGAGCTATCTCGTGCGTGAACCTAAACCACGCCCATTTCCTCTCTCCTTTCTCTACAAATGTGTGTTCCAACATAGAGAACAGCGTCCTTTCCAACCCTATTGACACCTCAAAGACGTGCGGTATGAATTCCCTGCCATCCTCTTCTTTTACGGATAGGTTCTTTTTGGAAAATTGGGCGTGCCTGCTTAAGTCATAGTCCTTCCTGTAGGCATTTCCAGCAACCTCAACTATGCCGTAGCTCGTCTCAACTTCCAAGTCTATATTACCTCCAGAGTAATGAGGAGTCTCCCCTTCTTCCAAGTGCCTGAACCACATCCTCTTGACATCAAGGCCGACCCTCTTCATAAATAGCCATTCCTTTGCTAAGAAATATGCGAAAACCCCACTACATACCTCTTTTTCAACGAGCGTTGATGGAGTTTCCTCAACAACTTCGTTAGCTCCTCTATGCATAAATGCCATCTTAACATCTTTCAGCTTCTCAAAATTCTTGTGCTCTTGTTTTTGCGGGTCCATAAAATACTCTAGCTCCATCTGGTGGAACTCCCTTAACCTTATGAGGCCCCTCCTTGGGCTTATCTCGTTCCTGAAGCTCCTACCAACTTGTCCTATAGCTATTGGGAGCGTTGCCCCCAAGCTCTTGAAATTCCTATCAAAACTAGTGAATATCCCTTGTGCTGTCTCTGGTCTAAGGTAAGCCTTATCCCCGTCATATCCTATGGCTGTTGAGAACATAAGGTTACTCTTGTATATGTTGCTACCAGCCTCTTTGCCGCACCTCCTGCATTTGAATCCCTTGAGTTTTTCTCTCAACTCCTCCATATCCCCATTCCAAGCCTTTCCTTCCAGTTCCTCAACTATTTTGTCTGCCCTAACTTTGTAGTGGCAATGGGCACACTCCAAGAGAGGGTCCGTAAATTCATCAACATGCCCGCTTGCTTGCAACACAATCTCCGGCGTTACAACCGCGCTGCTAACTTCATAGGCATCTTCCTCTTCTATGAACACCTCTCTCCACAACCTCTCTATGTTTCTCTTTATCCTTATCCCAACAGGGCCATAATCGTAGAATCCTGCCCTTGCCTCGTATATCTCATTGCTCGGGTAGAAGAACAGCCTGTTTAATGCTATCTCAAACACTCTTTCGTGGACTTCCATGGCCTGCTCTTATGAAAAACATATTAAAAACATTCCCAGCACAACGCACTTATAATGCAAGGAGAGCTAGCAGGGGAGTCGGGAGATGGTGTAGAGCTATTCTTCATAATGGATG
>RFJG01000003.1 GCA_003694965.1 Methanobacteriota archaeon
GGAATATAGTAGTAGAGACCTCTACCGATGTTGGAATCCCCACTTCTCTATTTGAATATAAGTCAAGTATAAAGGCGTAAAAAGAACGTGAGAGTTTTTCCTTTCCCTTAGCAGTGGCTTCGTTGTATTTAATTAAGACTTCCGAGATTAATTTTTCCATAGCTTTATTATTAAAATGCCTGACTACTTTCTCAATAGTTCTAAACTTCTTCTCAGGTATTAATCCAGACGACCTTGCCTCATCCAAAAGCTGAGCAATGTCACTTGCTTGTTCATCATTCCTTAGAATAGCAGCTAAGTTTGCGATGACATTACTTGCCAAGACTTCCGCAAAATAAGTCTTACCAGTCCCTGGGGGCCCTACAAGGAAGGGGATATTCCTAACAATAGAGTAGTCATCCTTAGCAGAATGCATGCTCAGGAGATGGATCATAAAAGAAAGTGAAAGTGCAGTGTTGCCCGCTTTTTCCACAGGGACATAGGAAATGCTCTTAATGAGTTGGTGGGCAGAAAGAGTGGCTTGGTCGGAAAACTCCTTATGGGATGTCTTCTCCTCAGTTCTTGTTACTTCTTTTTTCAACGCCATGTTATCCCCTTAAGCAACATCACCATAAAAGACAGGAGACTCTTCTTTTTCAGCACCTTCCTCTGGCTTTCCAGATGTGAATTCATCTAATGCAGAATAAAAGGTTTGCATATCTTCTGCTTTTATGTGCCTATCATATGATAAGGCAATTTTCACTGCTTCATCCAACGACATCCCTTCCTCAATCTTATCTTTAAGGAATGAAGAAAATTGGGATTTCTTCGTTGATAAGTAGGTAAGGAAATTAACAACTTCCTCGTCTTTGATCATTTTTAAGTGAATAGCACTTAACAATAAGGCAACCTCAGCATTAGCATTTTTACCGATTTCTTCTCCCTTTTCCTTAAAATATCGTAGAGATGAGTAAAGGAGAGTAAATTTCTCAGGGGAGTCCAGCCTATCCTTGGCATAATCTAAAAAAGGCTGGAAATTCTTTGCCTTAGCATAGAATTTGTTCTGTTTGAGGCCACTAGCAACAGCAGCCCTTACTTTCATACAAGGTCCTTTTGCCATGAATAACCACCTATTAAAAGATTATATATGCATCAATTTATAAACATAATGGGCAGAGGGCCTATTTAGGGGCCATCGCTGAGAGTTGCTCAAAAAGCTCTCCCACTAAGTCCATACCTAAGACGGGCTTCCCAAAACGGTCGTGATCATCGGCCAAACGGGGGCAGGCAGTGTTAATAAAAACATCTATGCCTTGGAAATTACCAACGCTCTCAGGAGAGAGTTCATTAGCAACTAAGAGGACTGTTTTCTTACCAAAGGAAGCCAGCTTTTTCTTTGTGTTAAGAGCAAAGGAAAGAGAGAATTGACCGGGCTTAGTGCTCACTAATATTGCTATTGTCTCTGCTTCTATGGCTGCTGCCAGAGCTGCCCTTCTCTTCCTTAAGCGCTTCTTTATTATGTCGTTTATGAGAGTTGCCTTTCCATCATAAGGATTGAAAACATAGACTGGAACGCTCGGCACTTTTGATATGGCAGTTGCGTGAAAAAGGCCGTCAGCTATTGTAATTATTGCGTCAACGCCCTCCTGGAAATGAGAACCATCCTCACAACCCAATAAGTGGCCAGGCTCTGCTGCTAGATGGCCTTCCTTATAGACTACTTTTACTTGGAGTTCCTCCAACCTCTTTACGATGTCCTTGAATTGGTGCATATGTTGCACGGTTGCGTTGAGTGAAATGCTCCTAAATCCTTTGTCCTTTACAAATGAAAGGAGTTTTTCAATGACAGCTGGAGAGATGTCAATATAGAAGGGAACATACTCCACCTCTATGTCAAGAACCTTTTTTATGAATGGATAATGTCCATAGTGTATTATCTTATCTGCCCTTATGTGCCTTGCCTCATCCAAGCAAAGGTCGCAGGCACCATAGCAAGGGCTGGCTGAGATAAAGACCTCATTGCCATCAGCTTCCAACTTAGCAGCATAATCCAAAGCATATCTCTTGAGCCCTTCTGGAAATTGCAAAAGAATCCTCATATTACCACTTTCCATCAATTAAGCAGGGACTTGTTTAAAAAGCTGTCACTTCTCCGCCTTTTATCAAAAGGTCGGCCAAAATTCTAGATAGGCTAGCGCCATCTTCAATTAGTTGCATTCCGACATCTATATGCAGAAGGGAGGTAGTAGGAACCGTAGGTTCCTACATGAGATAGTTTTTGGTTCCGCTTTTTCCTAAAAAGCGGATGGGCCCGCCAGGATTTGAACCTGGGATCTTCCGCTTGTAAGGCGGACGTCTTAACCACTCGACTACGGGCCCTTGCTTTTTTGTATTGTTGGCACAATATTTAAAATAGTAGCTCTAAGTTAGAAAGTAGGCATATATTTATAAACACTATTAACCACAAATATTAACATGCCATTATATTTTTCAGATGACATAATAAAAGTCCACAAAACAAGAGTTATAAGAAAGGAGGCTATGAAAAAAACTCTGGCAGCAATATCAAAGGATGAGGAATTAAAAAGAGAACTGGCTCTTTTTGGTGGAGGCCTCCTATACTTACTGAAAGGAAGCGGTCGTTCAACATCAGACCTAGATTTTACTCCAACACAGAAAATAAGTAAGGAAATAGGAGTGAAGCTTGCTGAAAGGATAGAGAGGCTTATGCCTTCTCTTGGCTTTATAGATGTTAGGAGGAAACTCAATGGAAACCAGAACAGAATTAAGGCAAAAATACCCTTAGAAGGTTTTGAGAACGGCATAGCCATAAGTGTTGAGTTCTCCTCACGTGGTTACTCTGTTTTCCAGCTTAGGAACTACTTGGTTCCAACAGCAGAAGGCTTGGAAATACTCGGGGAGCATTTATATGAGATAGCTTGCGATAAACTAACAGCTTCAATATGGAGGAGCGAAAATAGGAGGAAGGGCTTGGGATACAAGCCCTCGGATGTTTATGACATCTATTTTATACAGGCAATCATAGGGAATATACTTGATTTTGATCTTGAAGAAATAAGAAGTGGAGAATCAAAGGATGTTGGGGACATATTGGATGCAATAATCCTAAAAGGAAGTATATTCGGAATGGATTTGAGGAGGAAAGATGTGTGGGAAAGGCTCGCCTCCTTAGAGGTTGATGAGGAGATAGTCGATAAAAACATAAAGAAGAATATAGACCTCAACACATATATGCAGTTATCTCTCGGGAATATCGTTGATTATTGGCATTTCCTCATAGAGGAGCTAAAAAGGATCGCCTGAGTGCTATAGATGGAAATATGCAGCGTAATCAAAGTTGGATGGCATACTCTGGCTGTCCTTGAACTCTTGTAGCTTTAACTCCGTGTAATTATATACTATGTCGGTGGAGAACACTCCCTTGAGATAGTCGTTGTCGCTTTCAAGCTCTGATATAGCCTCTATTAGTGTCTTTGGCAAATCGTGGACTTTCTTCCTCCTTCTCTGGCCCTCACTCAATATGAGTGGGCTTTCTTTTAGTATGTTAGGCTCTGTTTTCTTTTTTAGGCCATCAACACCTGCAGCCAATACAGAAGCTAAGGCAAAATAAGGGTTGGCTAGAGGGTCGGGGAAAGTTAACTCAAAATTGTAATCTGTTGGAGTAGCGTCGTGGATGAGGACTGCATTATACTTGTCATTTTTGCCAGCCGATGTGAACTTGTGAGAAATGGCGAGCCTCTTGTAGGAGTTCACTGTTGGGTTGGTGAAGAAGGCAAGAGACCTCGCATGCTCTAATATGCCACCTATGAAATAGCGGGCCTTCTGAGATAAGAAAAGCTCATCATCACTGTCATAGAAGACATTCGTTCCCTTGACAAATGAGGCTATTGAAAACTTGTAATCGTTGGGAGCATCATTAGCGAATGGCAATGCCATAAATGTTGGGATGGCCACATTGACTATGCCAACCGCTCTTGCCGCCATCTTGAGAGTTGCCAATGCGTGCGCTGCCATATGAGCTGGCATCTCATCAAAAGTCATTACTTGTTGTGAATTATTAGCCCTGCCGTGGCCGTGGGAGAAGACAGACATATTAAAGAAGTTGGTTAGCACATCAGCTATCTGCTGCCTTATGCCGCTGTAGCTATCTGCTGGCTCAGAAGCATGTGAGAGGGTTGCTTGGTTCCTTATAGCAACGTGGTTCCAAGGGGCTTCTTTTGTAGGTATCTCCACACTCTTCCTCGCATCGCTTGACTCTATAGAAGAGCCATCGGACATATAGAAATTAATGCTCTGTTTTACGGAAGGGAGTTCCTTAAGCTCTGCCTTGAAAAGTTGCTCAGCTCTCTCCACAGTGTAAGTAACATCCTTGAGGTAGCGCTCCTTGTTGCTCGTCTTTATGGAGCATATGAACCTGTCCGTAGCATCATTCCAGGGAAGAGTGCCGTATGTATCAGCTAAAGGCATGAGAGAGAAGGTCTCCTCATAGACCTCATTAAAAGTGTCCGACAAATCGTGGAATGTAAAACCAGAATCGAATTTAAGCGTATTTATGGAAGAGGAAGTAACTGTCCTGCTCCTCAATACACCATAAAGGTCTGGAAAATGAAGCTGTACCCACCTCGTCTGCTTGCTCCTAAGTTTTTCTATAGCGTCCTGTGCCAACATAACATCACCAAGGCAATAACGGTCTTAGGCTTTATAAAGGTTTATATCAGATCGCCTATCAATCATCATAGCAACTTTGTTGCTCAGGGATCACTTTCCTTCATCACTACTTTTATTAATGTTGGCCACTCTTTAAAAGGTATGGCAAAGAGCCAAAAAAGCTCTATTGAAAAATTTGAAGGCATATCCTACAAAGTATGGGTTAGGAACGACAAGGAACATAAGAGAGGTTGTTTCTCCATAGGAAAAAGGCACATCCACAGCTACCCCCACATAAAAAGAGTGCTCTCACTTGAAAAAGGGATTAAGAAAAAGTTCGGTGAAGAAGAGTTCTACGTAGAGGAGAAGATAGACGGATACAACATAAGGGCATTGTGGGCAGGTGAGAAGATATTTTGTTTTACTAGGAGCGGCCATGTAGATGCATTCTCAACAGATAGGTTGAGAGGATCTGTTGTTGAAGAGCTAGCAAAAAGCGGCTATGTAGTCTGTGGGGAAATGGTAGGGAATACACCATACACAGATATGGAAGACAGCTATGACATAAGGTTCTATGTGTTTGACCTATTCAAAGGAAACAGGAGGTTAAGCCCTGAAGAAAGAAGAGAAGTAATGGGAGGTATTGAAGGGAGCATTGACGGAGAGACTGTCTTAAGTGTTCCATCGCTTGGCAAGTTCTCCATAAGAGACATAGAGAAGCTGAAAAAGGCAGTCGTGAAAATGGACAAAGAGGGGAAGGAAGGGATTGTGATGAAAAGAAAGACTGAAGCTATCAAGTATGTGTTGGCAAGGCATGAAATCAAGGCTTTTGTTGAATCCTATATGGCTCCTTTTGATTATAGCCCTGGTTTTTTCAAGGAAAGGGCAATTAGGGCAGCTCTCTTTATGGATGAGATGGGAGTAAATGAAAATATGGGGATGTGCGTTGAGGAAGCAGTCATGAAGGCGGTGAGGCAAGTAAAGGAAAGAGGGCGTATATCTAAGAGGTTCAGGGTTAGGGTTAACAACTATACAACGTGGACGGACATAAAGAAAAGGCTCTCTGAGAGCAAAGATATATACATAAGAGAGGTGGCTAGTGAAGAAAGGAATGGGAAATTAGAAGTTGTTTTTGAGAAGGTCTATGTAAAGAGCAGCGCAAAATTAAGGAGCTTTTTAAGTGGTAGCGCGTTTGTTGATTGAACCATTGTTAACTTATTGTAACAGACTGACCATCATAACTGATGTTTATCGTCTTGCGCCCCTCTCTCGTAAGCTTGTCGAGTGAATTACTATCTATCGTTATGTTGACATCCGCACTTACTGCTATTGTGTCTGTACCAACAGTAGCTATGATGAGGCTCTTGTGCGGACCAAAGGACTTAACTGAGAGGGAATCAATGCCTTTCGGCACATTAGCATAGAGAGATATGTAGCTAGTGTTGCCCGAGTACCTTGCCATCTCGGCAGTCCTAGCAAGGCTTTTTACATACGATGTTATGAAAGCGTTGCCCGCCTTGAAGGACTCCTCTCCCCCCTTGGAGTAGAGGAAGAATATGAGA
>RFJG01000052.1 GCA_003694965.1 Methanobacteriota archaeon
AGCATACACTACTGATGATGGGAAGCAGAGGAAAGAAGATGGCTCTTTCTACATAGAGGCGCTCCCCTCTCAGAATGGCACAACAATAGTAACAAATGCACAGGAAGTGAAGGAAGCTAAGGATGATATGGGAACAAGAGCCCAGTTGGATATCTTCGGCTTTAACCTACATGGCATAGGCCTTTTCATAGCGTTTAGCTTCTTATTCAACTTACTGTTAAGGAAGTTTGCCAAGGCCTACCTGGGCCATTAATCTTATAAATTTTTTTACATATGGCATCGCTATGGCACTTATGATAGGAGTTCCAGACACTGGATTATGGATACTGGCAACTTTGGTTAGTTTTGTCCTTGGATATGTGTGGTATTCTGATATGTTGTTCGGTAAGCAGTGGAGAAAAGCAGCGAAGCCAAAAAAGCCATATGTTGATAAGTTAACGGTAACAGCCATGTCCCTCTTCTCAACAGCTGTCATAGCTTGGGCTCTCTACTTTATCGTGTTTTCTGTGGGCGCTTCTAACTTCATAGAGGGAGCTGTCGTTGCTTTCTATGTGTGGCTAGCTTTCTTTGCTACGACATCCCTTAGCAGGGTCTTGTGGGAGGGGACAAGCTTCCGTGTTTTCCTCATAAACAGCGCTTACAACCTCCTCTCTCTTGTCCTCATGGGTGCTATTTTGGCTACTGGGATGTAATCAGAGTCAAGTCACATCATCATACCGGGCAATGCCCGTCAGCTACCTCCAAACTCATCACTGCTTTATTCTTGGGAGGGCCTATTTTTAATTGTAGCTTTTCCGAGCTCTTCTACTCTCAATACATCTAGGAGAGGCCTTATCTTGCTGAACTCCTTCTCTATTAGCTCTTCCTCAGCTTCCTCTCTAACTACTCTCTCTATTGAGCAATACTCCTTGTTCTTCAAGGACATCTCATAAGTGCCTATCTCCTTGGCTTTTTCCATGACTTCTTCTTTAGTGTATGTTATGAGAGGCCTTAGGAACAGTCCATCTATGTTGTTCTCTATCTTTCTCAACAGCCTTGCCCTTTGAGTGCTGGTTTGGTTGAGGCTCTCCCCTGTTATGACAGCTCTTTTGCCAGCTACCTTTTTGGCAAGGTAATAGAGGGATTTTTTTAGGAGTATCTGTTTTATGCCAGCTGGACTTTTTGCGAGTATTCCAGTCGTTATGGGACAACTTCTTATGCCATAGAAAGTCCCTTCTATGTGCCAGTCTTGACAGAGCTTTCTCCACAGAGATAGGACCTCTTTCTCCATATCATCGTTAAACATAACGGCAAAGAAATCCAGCTTGAGGCCTTTCCTCGCTGCTAACCAAGTAGCTACAGGAGAGTCAAAACCGCCTGAAAACATAACGAGGCCGTTTCCATAGCTCCCATATGGGAAGCCGCCAGGTCCTTTTCTTTCCCAGCTTTTTAAGTAAGCAAAGACCCTCCTCTTCCTTATCTCTATTCTTATTTCGTCATCTGCATTCTTTACAGCAGCCCTATAGCCGCTATTGTTGAGTTCTTCTGCCATCTCCTTGGCTATGTCTAAGCTGCTCTTCTCTAGAGGCGAGAACGTCTTCTTTACACTAACTTTATAGCCCTTGTCCTTGTCAATATGTGGCAACATAGACCTTAATGACAGCCCTTGCAGTTCTAAGGCTCGTGCATAACTGCTTATGCCGAATACTCTATGCAGGAGATCCTCTTTACTATGGACAACTACCCTACCAGATAGCTCCTCAACTCTAACGTCTCCATAGACCTTCTTTATGTTCCTTATGAGGCTGTTTATGAGGCCCCTCTTCCTCTTTCCATGCAAGGATAACTCTGAGAATTTTACTAAGTACACGATGCCATTGTGTTGCTAACAATTTAAATTATGATGGCCAATTATGTCTATGCGATGGGGGTATGTTATCCTTGTGTTGATTCTTTTATTGCTCTATTCTTACAACGAGAGGGCAACCAACTTTACTGTCGTTGATGGAGACACTCTCAAGAGGGGCTCTCTTGTGTTCAGGGCACGCTACATAGATGCTCCTGAGGTACATGGCCAAAAACCATGGGTCTTAGCAATGTTGCCTAATGAGAGCTGTCTTAGGTATTATGCCCTAAAAGCAAGGGAAGTGGCTGAGCTAACCTCCTATGTCCTCTATAAGCCTTATGATAAGGGCAAGTATGGCCGCACATTAGCCTCTTTTTACTATGCCAACGGCTCTAGCTTAGAGCTAGATCTCGTTAGAAAAGGCTATGCTCTCTGTTATTACAGGAAAGCAGACATATTAGACCCTATGAAAGAGAAGTGCCTCTCCATAGAGAGAAAGGCAAGGGAGCTGTCTTTAGGTATGTGGTCCTGTCAATAGCGAGGTCCCCTAACTACTGGTAAGCCTTCCACAAATGTTATGGCCTTCCCTTTCTTGCCCATCCTTCCTGTCCTGCCAACTCTATGCTTGTGTGTTTTCTCATCCCTTGCTTGGTCGTAGTTTATGACGAGGTCAACATCATCTATGTGTATCCCCCTGGCAACGACATCTGTAGCTACTAAGACGGAGACGATCCCTTTCTTGAAGAGCTCTACTGCCTTCTCCCTCTTCCTTTGGCTCATATCTCCGTTTATGCAGGAACATTTTATGCGCTTTTCCTTGAGCTTGTCAGCCAGCCACATAGTTCCTCTCTTAGTTCCCATGAATATTATTGTTTTCTTATTCCTGTCCAAGTGCTTCATAAGAGTTGAGAGCTTCCTCCTCCTCTCAACCTTTACCTCTTCCTCCACTATCTCTGGTTTGTCCTCTCCGAGGAAGATCTCTTCAAACTCGCTGTTGAACATATCCCTGAGCTCTCTCGTAGCTGTGGCGGAGAACAAGTGTATCTTCTTAGGCTCCACATTACTGAGTATGTCCCTGACATCCTCTATGAATCCCATCTCAACCATCTTGTCCGCTTCATCTAATACAACAACATCAAAAGATGGTAGGTTACCTCTCCTGACGTGGTCAAGGCATCTTCCAGGAGTAGCTACAAGTATGTCGTAATGCTTTTGGAGCATTTCCTCATCTCTTTGGACGGATGTCCCACCATATATAGTTAAGACCTTCTTGTGCGGCATTATCTTCTTTGCCTCTTCCTTTATCTGTAGAGCTAGCTCTCTTGTTGGAGCCAATACTAAGGCTTTTTCCTTGCTCTCTACCAAGGGCAACAAGAAAGCTGCTGTCTTACCAGAGCCTGTTTTGCTCAGAACGAGCACTTGTTTCCCTTCCAACACCAGTGGGATAGTCTTTTTTTGGACTTCTGTTGGTTTCTCATAACCGAGATTCCTCAATCTCTCTGATGTTCTCTTATTTATTCCTAATTCTTCAAAACTCATCTTACTTACCTCTAAAAATAGGTATGCTATATTATGCTAACAACCATTTATAAAGCAGTCCTACGGAGAACTTTTAGCGTTTCTATGTGGCCAAGAGTCCTTGCGTGCAATTCAGCAGTGTATCCTATCCCGTCAACAGCTTCCTTATCTGCCTTATTGTAGAGTAGGAATTCTGCCATTTGAGGGTTTCCAATTATGGAGCTTTCTATTAGTGGGGTTGCCAGCGTTAGGTGGTCCCTGGCATCTATGTTTGCTCCATGCTCTAGTGCTATTTCTGCTGCCTTTGTGCTAAGTTTCCACACCGCTTCAAACAAGACCATGTTCGCTACTGTTTGTGGATCTCTACTAATTGATTTCAATATATTTACTTCTTCGCACAAGTTCTTGAATTTACCTCTTGTTATGAGGTCCCCAACCTTATCTCTAACCCTGCTTTTTGGAGACCACTTAACTCTCCATTCCCTGTGACATACTAGTTGGTTCATTAGATGGAATTTCATCTGAGCCACCTATAGTGGTAGGTTTTTTTGTCTCTACTTAAGAAATCTTCTATGTGTTTTGATATCCCGCTGTCTACTTTGCGTGCAAGCTCTACAATGAGTTCTCCGTGAGGACTCTTCCCTCTTGGGTTTGCATTTTTTTCAAGAGCCACTTTAACTGCCTCAAGAGACTTATGCATCACTGCTAAGTAGAGGGCCGCATCGAGTATGTGTTGGTGGTAATGCCTTCCTTCATCATAATTGAAGTTGTCCAAACAGGCTGCGAACATACGCACATCATCTTTTACGTGTATTTCTAACAATTCAAAGACCATATATTCCACTTCATTAAAATGGCCCTTGAAACTCCTCATAGTGTCTACAATTGGCTCTCCATGTATCTTTTTCCTTTTCCATGGATTTAACTGCCTTAACATTTTTTTCATCATAAAATTCACCTATTGCGCCTATTTATGCATAGGAAAGTTTATAAATCTTTACACTGCGGTGAAGGATTATACTTGTTTTTCCTTCACTCCAGTGAAGGCATTTATAAATAAATCAATTTCTTGTTATCCTTGATAACAATATTATGGCAGTATAAGGCATTCTACTGTCCATCTTTAAAAATCCCCAGCCACCTTTAGAAAAGGTGGCGTCCAAACTTCTAGATAGGCTCTCGCCATCTTCAATTAGTTGCTCTCCGACATCTATACGCCGGGATTCGGGCTTGCCCGTACCGACATTTTCGTCGAGCCTTTAGCAAAAGCCCGAGGGAAGATCGAAACCTTGGTTCCGTATATGTTAGTTTTTG
>RFJG01000053.1 GCA_003694965.1 Methanobacteriota archaeon
CCAAGAGTCTTGCCATTACTGTAATTTCCATAGTGGCGCTTTTTTATGGCCTTAGCTTTGTTCTAAATACACAGACGCCCATAAGTGCCGTTGTTAGCTGTTCCATGGTTCCCAATGTTAACAGGGGAGACCTAATAGTTGTTCAAGGTTCCCAAGATTATGTTGCTCCGTTATCTGCTTCTGGCGATGTTGTCCCTCTATTTAGGCCCGAGACTGAGATTCTTTTCAAGGGAAAACCAGCTGGGAAGATGAACGGCTCTCTTTTTTCCTATTGTTATGGCAGGATAGACCCATTGTGCATACAATTTAGAGATAACCCTTCGGCTTTTGCAGAGAGGAGGGGTATGTTCACTTTCAACTATGGAGAGTGTTGGCGTTCTTCTGGCAAAGAAGCCTGCGTTGTTAGCATATCTGCCGGAAATCAATCCTATGACTTAAGGCAGGGAAATGCCGGCGATGTTATCGTTTATAGGCCAGAAGAAGGTACATTGTTCTCAACATTGGGAGATACCATCCATAGGGCAATAGTAAAGGTAGTGGATGGGAACAACACATACTATCTTACCAAGGGAGACAACAACAATGTATTCGATGTGCAATTCTACAAAGGACTCTATAATACTCCTCCTGAAAAAGCCCAAGTCCTTGGCAAAGTTATCCTCAAGGTGCCCTTCTTAGGCTATTATAAGATATTCATAACTCCCTACCTTTCAGAAGGAGAGCTCTGCTCAAAACCTCTTTCCTTTACTCCACAATAGCAAGAGCTCAATCAAATCCGCCTTTAAAAAAGGCGGTCAGCCTTTTATCAAAAGGCTGAGCCAAAATCCTAGATAGGCTAGCGCCACTTTCAACTAGTTGCCCTCTGGCATCTATATGCAAAAGGGAGGTAGTAGGAACCGTAGGTTCCTACATGAGATAGTTTTTGGTTCCGCTTTTTCCTAAAAAGCGGATTTTGATCAAACTTTTAGTAAAAGTTTGCTCGCCCTTTCCAAAGGCGAGTGGGCCCGCTGGGATTTGAACCCAGGACCTACGGCTTTCTTAGGCGTTTGCCCAAGATGTAGCAGAACAGGCCATATAAGACCGTCGCTCTGCCAGGCTGAGCTACGGGCCCGACTCACAGAGCTATCTTCCATAGAAATGAATAAAAAGCCTATTGCTGCATTCTAATCTTATGTCTGATGTAAAAATTGTTTATGAGCTTTCTCCGAAGAAACTCAAGTTAAAGAACCCTCCATTGTTTGTGTGTGTTCCTTCACCTAGTTTGGTCGGCACTGTTGCTGGCGTACAGCTGACACAAAAACACAAATTTGTCCTAGTTGCAAACATAACGAGTGATGAGCTTGCCCCTGTTGCTGCAGTCCACGATTATTCCCTCCTACCTCCAGTCAGGTTAATGGCCTCTGAAGAGATGAACATGCTCTGTCTCATATCTGAGATAAGCATCCCCAT
This sequence comes from Methanobacteriota archaeon, assembly GCA_003694965.1. Classification (GTDB taxonomy): domain Archaea; phylum Micrarchaeota; class Micrarchaeia; order Anstonellales; family J096; genus J096. The sequence goes on from RFJG01000053.1 coordinate 1,450, forward strand.
AGGAGTATCAAACAAAATAGCAGAAGCAGCCATAAGAATTGCCAAGGATTTCTCATGCTCTCACATCTCTATTCTGTCTAGCACAACGGATGAACTCAAAGGAGTGCACTTTGTTTCTTCTGACAAGAGCCTTTCATTACTATTGAGGAAAACTCTGGGAGCAAAGCCTCTTGAAGAGGGCGCTATAGCAGGCATAGGGAGTACTGTCCTCATAGAGAGCAGCCTCTCATCAATCAAAAGCTATGCTCTTGTCGTTCCCCAAGATTTCTCAACAGTAGACCCAAAGGCAAGCGAGGAACTCCTCAAGTCCATATCCAAACTCTATAAGAAGAAGATAGATACAAGAGAATTGGAGGAAGAGGCAAAAGAACTTGAGAACACTCTCCAAAAAGGGCTAACAAGCTCAGAAGGAACTATGTATCGCTAATTCCTTCACCTACTCATTTTATAGAAGACATAAGCGTTCACTGGTAACATTACCAAGAACAGTGTATTTACGACGCTCCTATCCAAGAACTCTATAATGGGAGTGCCAAATACCAATAAGGAACCAGACATTAATGCTTGTAAGAGTAGGAACCTCTTCGAGCTATTATCTACCATCATTTTACCTATTGAGAGTAAGGAAGTTATGCCCGCTGCGAACAGCGTTAGGAAAAACAAGCCATTTAGCAGTGGTCCACCACCAGCTAACAAGCTAGTTTGCAAGTTTCCAAAAGCCATAAAAACTCCCCTGCTATATGGCAATGAGAACACAATCATAGATGCCATAAGTGCTATTGCCAAATCACTCAAAACGACGACCAATGCTGTCTTCCATTCAACATACTTTTTAGCATAAGTGGCATATGTGTATGTCATCCCAGCTCCTATGCTAAGCGAGAAAAGTACTTGTGCTACAGCTATGGCGATGTTTTCTGCCAAAGAGACATTGCTAGGCAATGCGAGTAAGTTAGGCACTTCTTTTATCGTCATCGCAGCAACCACTATAAGCAGGACTAACAATAAGCCCATAAAATAAGTATTAAGCTTCTCAATTCCCTTTATCCCTCTGAATACACCATAAATCGTTATTGCCCATACTATAAATATCGCAGAAGGCAAGTGTAGGCCAACTCCATATTGTAGCGTTTGAGCAACCACTATGGCGTAGTAACTTCCCATTATAAAGAAAAGAGCAACTATTAACAAATACCATTTTCCCAATGGCTTTCCTATGTGTTTTCCTGCCTCTCGGAACACTTTCTTTATTGTTTCCTTGTGTTTTTTCGCGAGCCTCAACTCCAACATAAGCATGGGCGTTCCGATAACTACAAGGGCAACAAAATAGAGTATTAGGAATAATCCTCCTCCTTCTGCCAACAAGTATGGAAACCTCCAGATATTGCCCAAACCAACTGCAGAGCCTATTAGAGCAAGCCAGAAATACATCCTGTTCTTCCACTGCTCCATATATAATTCACCATTCTCTTAAGGAGTCCATAAGGAGTAGTGATGTTGCCAATCCGGCGAACAATCCAGTTAACAACCTTGTTATGTTGGTGCTTTGCCAAAATCCTAAGAATTGCCCCAAGCCATCAAAAGCAAAAGGCACTACCATCAGGACAAAAAGCCAAAAAGGAAACTTTCCAAGACTTTTCCCTTTCTTCTCTTTCCTATCCCTCCTTCTATCTATAAGGAAGGTGGCCAATGCCAAACCAGCATAGAAACCCGTGTCCCTAGCACACACAGCCAGCTTGTACCCTATTTCTCCATTCTTGGCACATATCTCTGCTCTAACCCTGCCAACATCACTGACATTATAAGTAAAAGGCCCACTGTAATTCTTGACAAAGAAAAATGATGTGTATTTGCTCCACACATAAGATTCATTCGGTATATTGCTTGTACAATCGCTTATCGCCTCCGTATTCGGAAATATGGCAAAACTCCTGCCAGGGTATTGGTGGCAGAGAGGAGCATAAATACTATATGAAAATCCAGCTACAGCTTCAGCATGGAAGAGAGCTGCGATAGGAGCTACAAATATCCCCAAGAATAGAATCCAGACTAAAAAGGCGTAAACTTTCAAAAAGTCCATACACACATATCTCTAATAAATTTATAAAGATGTGCTTTTATCTACTATTTTATGAGAGCATACATAGCAATTGCGCTTGCATTTATGCTCCTCTTCTATGGTTGTCTTGGAGCACAACAAACCCAGCAAAGCCAAGGAACTGGAGCATCAAAAAATGTTAGTGAACCAAAATTATCAGTATCAGTCAACATATTGGACATTCCGCAGGTCGTTGATGCTGAACAGAACTTTTCCATAGCATATGCTGTAAATGCCAACAAAGAAGTGCCAGCCAAAATCAACCTAGTTTATGGCAAGAACAGTATACCTTTCCCACAGAGCGAGAGCGACTATGAGTTTTCCACACAAGCAGAGTCCTTAACAGCGCCTACCAATATGCTTACTCAGCTTGCTTTGAATAGCTCCGGAACATATTTCTTCAGGGCGCACGCTGTTGTGAATGGCGTTGACTACTGGTCAGAAGAGCACTCCGTCAATGTTGTTGGCCAACAACCAATGGAAGCAGATGTGAAAGTCTACAACATAGGAATATCAAAAGACGGCATCTCTCTTGCAGAGATAACAGAGCCCGTTAACACAAAGGTTAGGCTTGTCTTCTCGTCCAATGTGGACAAGGAAGTCACTGTTGATGTCCAAGGATTTGGTTCGGTAACACTAGAGCCAAGAGGAAAGAAAAGCATAGACTTAACAACAGCTCTAGGTTATACTTTCTTCACTGTCAAGGATAGCAA
>RFJG01000054.1 GCA_003694965.1 Methanobacteriota archaeon
GACTTAAACAGGGAAGCTGAGAAAAAACTGTGCGAACTACTTGGGGAGGCTGTTGTGATAAAGAAATGGCCAACCGCCATAAGGGCTTTCTACTCCATGCCCTATGAAGACGAGCCGAACTACTGTAAATCTTATGACCTTCTTTACAGGGGCTTGGAGTTAAGCAGTGGGGCACAGCGTATACACATACCTGAATTGTTAGAGGAGCAACTGAGGAAAAGAGGGCTTGAGCCTAGGGACTTCTCCTTCTACATAGATGCGTTTAAGTATGGGGCTCCGCCACACGCCGGATGGAGCATAGGGCTGGAGAGGCTCGTTATGAAACTCCTCAAGCTACCTAACATAAGGGAGGCTATGTTGCATCCAAGGGACAGGACAAGGATATCCCCATAAATAAAATACATAAAGGAACACCCAGATGCACATTTAAAAACATTTCCCACCACTTAGTTACACGGTGTTATGTATGCTTAACATTGAAAAAGAGTTTGGAGAGGAACTAGGAGAAGACGACGCTTATGCAATTATTAGAGAAGCATTTGAAGCAACTAAATCTACTGAATCACTCAAAAGATTGCTGCCATACTACCTTAGCAATGGGGATGATGTTACAGCATTCAAAAACTTTGCATTGATAATAGCGGCTGTTGAAAGAGTTAAGAAAAACAAGAGCAACTACGATGAGGAAGAGATGGAAAAAATAATGAGGACACTGGCAACAAAGGCATATGAAGATAGTAAAGTAAAGAAAGACGTGCAAGACAGACCACAATTGAAAGTTGTGAGTGAGCCAAGTGACGATAGCGACATAGTAGAGACTATGGGCTCAAGAGATGCTGGAAACCTGGAGTTATTGGACAGGGAACTAGATAACATAGAAGATGCAGAGGTACGGATACCGAGCCCAGAAGAGATGTATAGAATAGAGATGGAGCTTTTAGGACAGGAATACATAGCAAACATGAATGGCAGGGGCTATGTAGGAGATAACAATAGAGTTGACTCAGAAAAAGCTGAACCTGAAGAAAAGGAAGTGGAAGCAACGCCTCCCATTGAGGAAAATATTGGAGAGGCTCCAGAAGAAAGTAGTCCAGAAGAGTTAGGTGGCGGCAACGGAAGCAACGAAGAAACAACGAATACTGCTTTCTCTTGGCACGATGAGAGTGTTAATGCTGCTATTGAGAGGTATGCAAAGTTGCTAATATTAAATGAAAAGCTGAAGAGAAAGCTCCAAGAAAAATGTTTTATTATGAGAGAAAAGGAGGACATAATAAGAGAGTTCAACAAGGTCATAGAGCTAATAGAAGAAGCAGAAGGATTAAACACTTATGAGGCAACAGTTATTGCACTCAAGTTAGTTAGTGATAAGATAGAAGAGATAGCCAAAGAAGAAGATAATGAATTATACAGATTGGGGAGATTTATGAGAAAAAAATGGGTATCGCTAGGCCTTGTAGGTGCGGGGGCCCTTGGAGCAATACTGGTGCCAACATCAACAACAGTAGGGGCAATTCTGCTTGGAGCTTATGGATTGGGGAGGTTTGTCTCAACATATGTTGGAGTCAACTCCCTACTGACATTAGGTCATAGAATAAGCTCATACTACACATTTAGAGAAAGTAAGAAAGCAGATGCCATAGGGGCTGCCATCCTCTATGCATCTAAGAAAGGCATAGAAAAGCACATAAAAGATATAGACGGGGAGCACATCCACGGGATAGCCAGGTATGTTGAGGAATACTCCAGGAAGTTCAGGAGGATCAAGATACAGAGGCATATTATCTCTGCTCTCGCAGCAGTTGGGAGCATTGCCCTTGCCTACAATTACATACCTGGAGTTAAGGAACTGTTCGGAATTGGTAAGCATGGAGCTGTCGCAAAGGCAACTGATGTAGTGGCAGGTAAAAATGTAACAGCTCACATAGACCTCATTGCTCACAAAGGAGAGGGTATATGGCACTTAAGCAGGAGAGCGTTGGAAGGGCATTATGGAAAAGCATTCACCTCGCTGGATAAGGCAAGCCAAGTAAAACTCATAGACGCGCTCAAAGACTCCATAGTAGCGAACCCCCAGAATGCAGGCCTTGGCAAAGATGAGCTCATAAGCAGGGCAATTAACAAGGGAGGGCCTTGGCTAAAGCTTAATGCGAGCGCCGAGAGGTTAGCCGATAGGAACGTTGTGAGTGGGATGCTCGGCAAATATGGTAGTTTCCTGAAGAAAGCAGGGAAGCCTGTGAAAAAGGCAGCTAACATAATGGCGAGTAGGTTGGGAAGGAGCTCCTTCCTTGCTTGGGGTTATCTATAGCTGCTTGTGGATATCCATAAGCTTTTATATTTTACTATTAAGTAATGAGTGGCCATGGCAAGAAAAAAACAAGTCTCTGTGTGCGTTGCTGGAGGCATCATAAAAAAGCTGAGCCTCCCCTACACAGAAGAGAAAACACCTTTCGGCATCTACAAGCTGCTCGATGCCCGAGGCCAGAACGTGCCAAAGATAGAACTCATAAAGGTTGCCAACAATGAGGGAATCCCCGTAATGTCCGACTATGGTAGGATATTTCCAGAAGGGAAGACATCGAGGGATTTCATAAAGAAAGGAAATAAAAGAAAATAATATAAACTGTTGCCCATAGTAACCTTTTATGATAATGTTTGCGCCAATAGATTACTACCACAAAGGCAAGGTAGTCAAAAAACTCGGCAAGCTCCCAACTGGAAAGTTCAAGCAAGCAGATGTTTTTAGAGTAATGAAAGAAGTTAGTGAGAGCGAGAGAGGAAAACTCCTTAACATAGAAGAGCTGTGCGAGTTTGGCCACGCAGTGATAACGGGGAAGGCGAGGAGCACGACATACGCGGTATATAGAGTTGATGGAAAACCTTTCGGTAAATCTATTGCATATGTGGAAGGAGGTAATGAGTTTGTATTCAAAGTGCCAGATGTCGCGAACCCGCTAAACAATAAGGAGAGTGTCCAAAAAGCTGTTGGAAAAATGTTAATACTCGATATGGAGCAACTGACATATGATGAAGAAAAAGGGATAGTAGAGGTAAGCAGTGATTTTGATGGGAAGATAAGAATTGTTGATGTAGACCCCTCCAAAGGATTGGCAAAGAGAGGAGGGCTATTCTTACCAATAGGAAAGAAGGCAAGGAAAGAGGGTAGTAGGACAACATACATGGCTTACGAGGAAGTTGAGAGTTGCTGGCACGGAAGCATAGCAGTATCTTATTACAGCGACAGAGTGCTCATTGTCGGAGTGCCTTGGGATGCCGAGACAGACTTGGTAGGTCTTGGGAGCATTGAACAATGTTAAGCAAAGGCTCAACTATATGTCTTGTTCCACATGGAGCGAGCTAACTCTCCATCGTAGAGGAACTTGTCGTAAAGTTTCTCTGCTTTCTTCCTATTCTCTCTATGCTTTTCAAGGAAGCTGTTTATCTTGTCAATAGTATATGCCTTAAGCTCTCCTGTAAGGAGGTCTCCATTTCTGTAGCTCTCCTCCATTTCTCGTAGTTTTTTGTCATCTTCCTCAAAGAATATCCGCAGATAAGCAAAGCTAACATCCACGTCTGGATTGCCTCCGAGCCTCTTGTGCTCCTCTACTGTTGGTTGGCCGCCGGAGAAAGCATATTTGTTTATCTTCTTCTTTACAACGTCGGGGCTGTCTGCTAAGTATATTGAAGTTTCTGGCAAAGAGGAGCTCATCTTACCTTCAAAACCTTGCAATGGAGGTATGAACTTGCTATGTATTGCTGCAGCTTTCTTGTAGCCAAAGCTCTCAGCAATATCTCTCTGTATCCTCCAATAAGGGTCTTGGTCTATTGCCGCTGGTATGAGGCAGCGCTTTTTCTCAAAGAATGTCGGCACAATTTGGTAAGAAGGGTAGAATATCATCCCTATGTTAGTCTCCCCTGTGAAACCAAAAACTGCCTTCGCTGTTGAGAATGTTACTTTCTTGGCTATCTTTATCATTAGCTTGTAAGTGTTCTTTATGTATTCCGTATCTCTGAATATGAACGTCTTGTCTGGGTTGAAGCCAAGGGCTATTATGTCAAGTATGTCGCTCTTGGCCTGCTCCTCTATCTCCTCAAGACTCTTGTTTTTCTTGTGGAGGAATTTCTCATCGTCTGTTATCTCTATGTAGAGGTTAGCTCCAAAAGCCTCTTGGAACCACTTCGTGATTATGAACGAGGAGAGATGTCCTATGTGCATAGAGCCAGATGGACCCCTCCCAGTATAGAGAAAGAAGCCCTCTCCATTCTCTGTCTCCTTTAGCACTGCATCAAAATCCCTGTGACTGAAAAAGAAACCTCTCCTTATCATTGGAGGGATGGAGCCAGCTAACTTCTCCAGCCTTGAAAGTAGCTCTGGAGTAAGTGGCTTTGTGCCAAACTTATCCATAAGCTTTGAGTAATCTATAGTTCCCTCTACTGTCCACGGCGTTACGTTCATAGACAGGAGATGTGAGGAAATGTTATTAAACATTCGGTAGTAGATGGTTGTATGGATGCTAGCGATACGGAGAGGAGGAAAGAGGAGCACATAATGCGCTCATTGGAGGGCGGCTCCCAATACAGAGAAGGGTCTGGTTTTGAGAGGGTTAAGTTCTTGCACAATTCCTTGCCAGAGGTTGATTTTGATAAGATAGATACTGGCGTTGAGGCATTTGGGAAGAAGTTCGGGGCGCCTCTAATGATTAGCGGCATGACTGGGGGCTATGCAAAGGCTGAGGGGATAAACAAGGAACTGGCATGTGTTGCGGAGGAGTTCTCCCTAGCCTTCGGGTTGGGAAGCCAGAGAGCGATGCTGGAAAAAGAGGAACTCACTAAGACATATGATGTTAAGAAAGAGGCTCCCTCCGTCTTCCTCATAGGCAACATAGGGGCTTATCAACTTAAGGAGTATAGCGAAGAGAGGATAGCTTGGATGATTAGCAAGGTTGAGCTCGATGCCTTGGCAATACACCTTAACCCCCTACAAGAACTCATACAGCCAGAAGGAGATAGGAACTGGGAGGGTGTAAAGGAAGCCATAGGGAAGCACGTTGAATCCCTTGACATACCTGTTATAATAAAGGAGACAGGAGCGGGCATTAGCCCCTATGTGATAGATGAGTTGAAGGAACTTGGCATATCGTGGTTTGACATATCTGGAAAGGGCGGCACAAGCTGGAGCAAAATAGAGTACATGAGGGGCGGCTCCATAGAGGGGTTCGAGGAATGGGGAATAGCAACTGTTGACTGCTTATTAATGAATAGGGGAAAGGCCAACATCATAGCGAGTGGAGGGATAAGAAGCGGTATAGATGGAGCTAAGGCAATAGCGTTGGGCGCTAAGTTTTTTGGTGCGGCCCAGCCCTTCCTTAAGGCGCAACAACAGGGGAAGCTCTCAGAAACTGTTGGTAAGTGGATAGAGCAGCTTAAGGGGGCGATGTTCCTAACTGGCTCTAAAAACATAGAGGAGTTGGCCAACGCAAAATTGATGTAAGGTTAAAAACACTCCTGTCCAACATTGTCGCGTGATGACACGCAGGTTTTCTGAGTGGTTTTCCACATATGATGAGCATTTGGAGCACTGATATGGATGAGAATAATAGTATTGACAGGTAGGAGAGCAGCCGGGAAGGGCATCTTTATGGAGGTAGCTAAGGAAAGAGGGATTCCAGTCTATGAAATGTCCTCCGTGATATTTGAATGGATGGAAAAAGAAGGCATAAAGGTGAGTAATGAGAGCACCGCAGCGTTCTCCCAAAGAATAAGGGGGCAGTATGGCAACGATATCGTTGCAAGGAAGCTCATAGAAAAGATAGAGGAAGCTCCATTGATAGTAATCTCAGGAGCTAGGAGTAAGGAAGAGATAGGTGTGTTCAAAAAACTCGGCGATGTTGTGGTTGTTGAAATAGAAGCTAGCACTAGAGTTAGGTATGAGAGGACTAAGGAAAGAGGGAGGGAGCAAGACCCAAAGAATTATGAGGAATTCGTTAAGAGGGATGAAGCGGATAACAAGCTAGGCCAGAATGATGTCCTTGCCTTAGCGGATGTCAAGCTAAAAAATGAGGGGAGTATCGAGGAGTTTAAGGAAAAAGTGAGAGATTTCCTCTCTACTTTTTCATAGCGAACTTGCTTAATATCTTCTTTACCTTGACAAGAGCCTTCTCTATCTCTGCCTTTGTCCTACCGCCAGCTATTATGAGCTTGCCGTTCTTGAAAACGAGTATGGATATCTTAGGGTCTCTTAGCTTAAGTATCGCACCTGGGAATTGTTCCGGTTCATACTCTATGTCCTCGCTAACTCCCATAGTTACCTTGAACAAATCCATCTCCATCTCTAAGTCGGCAGCAGCCACCATATTGGTAACCTCGTAATCCAGCTTCTTCCTGTTGAGCTTCTTGTATATCTTGCTAGCAACAGGAGCCAATAGCTCATATGCCTTTATTATGGCCGCCTCTATGGTCTTCCTGTCCTTGCAGCCAACTATGACGATCTTGCCGTTCTTGAAAACGAGGAGGGTTGCCTTTGGTTTGTTGAACTTGAGTATGGCCCCTGGAAATTGCTCTGGCTCATATTCTATGTTCTTGAATTTAGAAGGGAGCTTGTAGAGGTCTAACTCCAAGCCAAGATTACCCGCAGCAACAACATTTGTAATTGTGTAATTCTTTGCCATACCATCACCGCTTTTTAAATATTACTGGTATGTATGTTAAAAAGCTAATGCTTTAAAAAGACTACCTTAAAGAGTAAAGAAGGTGATTTCATGGTTAAGAGACCCAGAGGATTCCATAGCAAGGGCACGAGGAAGCTCAAGCAAAAAAGGAAGATAACCATAGCGGACCACGTCCGCGAGTTCAGCATAGGCCAAAAAGTTATACTAAAACAACAGCCTTATTATGAGAGTGCCATGCCCCATAAGAGGTATAGAGGGAGGACAGGCATTATAAAGGCAAAGAGAGGCTCCTGCTACATAGTAGCTGTCAAGGATGGGAACAAAGATAAAGAGCTCATATGCCACCCAGTCCATCTCAAGGCAAGCGAGAACAGCAAGAGTGTTGAGAAAGCTGGGAACGCTAAGGCAGGAGTGGATCAATAATGGCAATAGAGAGCATAGAGCCAGTTCCTGAAGAGAAAGCAATACAGGATGTTCTCAACAAAGTGGCCGAGGAGGTTGAGCTTGACTACAATGAGCAGCTAATGTACGAGCACTATGAGACACTCCAAAAAATAGGCTATAGGAGGAGCATACTGGATGAGCTCAACAAGCTCAAAGTGCCAGAAGAGGCTGCAACAAAGCTCGCAGATGTTATGCCACAACACAAAGACACTGTAAAACAAGTGCTCTCTCAATTTAATGTGGATGCAAGTGACAATCTCGTGGAAGATATCCTTAAAATAACTAAGGTAGAATAAAGGAGCCATGGAAGATTACATATATGTGCTTGACTCAATACCATATGGCTCTAAGTATAGAGGCCAACCATACATAGAGGGTATTGGGGAAAAGTTCTTCACATTGCTTGAAGTAACGCTGAAAGAAGGAGAGAACGCAGCCATAGGAGAGCGCATATATGTTGGGAAGGACATAGAGAACAGGAAAAAGGCAGACAAGATAAAGAAAAAGCTCAAATACGATGAGCTTAGCAGTAGTGCTAAGGAGAACTTGTTTGAAGTAGTGAAGAAGATAATAATGGCAAATGAGGAGAGGTTCATAAAATTCATAAACTCAGCAGCACCAGTCTCTATGAGGACACACCAGCTGGAGCTAATCCCTGGAGTTGGTAAAAAGAACTTAGAGACGATTATCAAAGAAAAGGAAAAGGAGCCTTTCAAGGATTTTGAGGACTTACACATGAGAGTTAGCACGTGGCAAGACCCTGTTGGTTCCCTTGCTTACAGAGTTATTGAGGAGCTCAGCGGAGAGCAGAGGCACTATTTCTTTGTGCTTCCTCCGAGGAGAGTATGATGGCAAGGTCACAAATAGATAAGCTTGTTGCGCTAAGCTTTGACGATGACCCAGAGGTAAGGAAAAAGGCTGCGATAGAGCTCGGCAAGATAAACGATGCTGGAGCCTTATTGGCAATAGCTGAGCTTGCCTATGACAAGAATGAGGAAGTGGCTGCTCTTGCTAAGGAAATACTTGCTGAAAGGAAAAAAATGGAGCCCGAGATGCTCCCATTCCAGGAGCTGTTTGAGGGTGTTAGCTTCGCTGGCGGCAAGGTTGTTAAGGCAAAGGATGAGAAAGCAGAACAAAAGGTTAACAAAGTTCTGGAGCCAATTTACAAGATATTCAAGGAGAAGTTCAAGAATGAGAAGAAAGCGAAAAGGGCTATGGACAGCTTCGTAAGCACTCTCATAAAGGACAAGAAACCAACAACACAAGAAGTGCTAACCGCTTATATGGAGAGTATAGAGTCAATAAATCCCAATGGCGACCTTGACATACGGCACATGAAAGAAGAGCTAACGGACATAGTTGGGAACGACATCAAAGAGGAATTAATAGGAAAAGAGGCAGAGGATGTTGAGAAGGATGAGCTATTCACTATAGAAGAGAAAAAGGTCGTTGAAATGGGAAGTGAGGGATCTCCTTCCATATTTAAGATGCTCTACGACCAATTTATGGCGTTGGAAGGAGACGATAAGCTTATGAAAAAACAGCTCAAGCTATTTGAGAGCTTCTTCAAGAAACAGGCAGAGCTCGCTTACAAAATAGCGAAGAAGAAATTCAAGGAAATAAAACTAACAGACATAAGCAACATAAAGGACGGGATGAGAGGTATAACGACGGACTTGCTAGAAGTTGTGGATGTGAGGCACTTAGCTTACCAAAAAACGAAGAAAAAACAAGAGGTATATACAAGAGTAGTCCTAAAAGACGAGGAAGGAAAGGAAGGAGTTCTCTACTTATTTGACGGAAGGGGCAAGCTCATCACAAAGGGAATGATGCTAAAACTTGAGAAAGCAAAGGCAAAGACATTCAAGTTCTCTCAAGAAACAGCTCTTACAGTTGATAAGAGGGGAAGGGTTATTGTTGAATTCTAAGAAAGGAGTTTCCTTATTATATCAGCGGCTTTCTTCGGGTCTGCCTTGCCCCTTGTTAATTGCATCACCTTGCCAACCAAGAATGACAGGGCTTTCTCTTCTCCATTCTTGAAATCCTCTACTGCCTTCTCATTCTCTTCTATGACTTTCTTGACAGGAGGGAGTAGGGCATCATCCTCCATCTTGAAAAGGTCTCTTTTCTCAGCTATCTCCTGTGGTTTGCCACCCTTATCCAACATCTCTATGAGTATCTTCTCCATCGCATCGTCGCTCAGCTTCCCCTCAAAATATAGGGAAGCAAGCTCCCTTATGTCCTCTTTTGAGAGCTTGGAAGAAGCGACACTTAGCTCCCTGTAATTGAGCTGCTTCTTGAATGGCCCTTTTAGCCAGTTGGCGCTCTTCTTGGCATCAAGAGAACCTGCCAGGTAATCCATAAGGTCGGCGAGAGCAAGCTCTTGTGTTAATATAGAGGCTGTTTTCTCATCTATGCCATAAGTGGAGATGAACCTCTCAGCTCTCTCCCAAGGCCTCTCCGGGAATGTTAAAGAGGAGGTATCGTAAGTAACTGGATATAAGTCTGGGTCTGGCATATAGCGGTAGTCGAGCTCCGTCTCCTTTTTCCTTAGGCTCTTAGTTATTCCTTTGGCTTCATCAAAATGCCTAGTCTCTCTCGCGGGCTCCTCTCCCCTGCCTATCATCTCTTCCTGCCTCCTTATCTCATAGGACAGGGCAGTGGCGACATTCTCAAATGAGTTTATGTTCTTAACTTCTACTCTCTCGTGCCCTTCTATGCTTATGTTGGCATCCACCTTAACGGTGCCATCTTTCTTGATTATGCCATAGTATTTTAGGCCCCTCTCCAGCTCTCTTAGGAATTTCTCTGCCTCCTCAGCACTCCCCATATCCGGCTCCGTCACTATCTCTATTAGAGGGACGCCAGCCCTGTTGTAATCAACAAGGCCCTTCCTCAATTCATACCTCCCAGGGTCTTCCTCAACATGAAGCTCTGTTATGCCAACATCCATAAATTTCCCTTTTTCTCCAAGAGGTGTTGATGTCCTCTGATAGCCAGAAGGCAAATCCGGGTAGAAGTAATGCTTCCTCATAAAATAAAAGGTACTATTTAATGAGCATTTTAGCATGTTGCCTGCTATGTATGCTAGCTCTATGGCTCTCTCATTGGGAAGCATGGGCTTCGCTCCTGGTTGAGCTGTGCAAATCTCACATATGAGAGTGTTGGGTTCACTAAGAGGGCTGTTCTTGGAAAGGCAAAAAAGCTTGCTCTCTGTATTGAGCTGCACGTGTATCTCAAGTCCTATTATAGGCATGGATGGAATTTAACGAGAAAGCTCTTTAAATGGTGTGGAATAGGGTTAAAAACCAAATTACACAACCGAATGTTAGATGGTATACATAGTAGGAGCGTCGAGGCTCGGCAAGAGGATAAAGAGAGTAGTCGGTGGAACGCTACTTTCTAGGCACGGAGGAGACATAAGAGTTAATTATGTTAGGGAGGATTTCAAGATAGTCCTCAAAAAAGCGAAGACAGTTGTGTTCGCTGCTGGGAATGTTAGTAGCAACGCCCGTGAGTTGAAGAAGGAGCACATAGAGCCCATTGAGGAACTCGTAGATGCCATTAGCTCCTCTACCAAACTCATATATGCATCAAGCATATCCGTGTATGGCAAGAAAATAGAGAACATAGATGATAACAGTGCAATTAACCCAGACACGCCATATGCTAGAGCAAAGGCAAGAGCTGAAGAGATAGCACTGAACCACAAAAAAACAGTAAGCATGAGGCTCGGCGTCCTCTATGGGGAGGAGTATGGACAATATATGAAAATGATAAGCGCTATTAGCAGTGGCTATGCCCTAATACCAGGAAATGGCAATGGAAACATACCTTTCACACACGTCGGCGATGTCGCTTCTTTTGTTAAGGGGCTCTTGAAAACAGATGCGTATGGAGCCATGAATGTTGCTGGAAAGGGGTGCTCCTTGTTACAAGCTATAGGCACTGTTGAGAGACTGCTTGAGAAAAAGGCATACCACATACACGTGCCAGTTGCTGTTGGAAAACTTTGCGACATAGTTGGATGTATGTTCAATAGCGAAGTTGTTGCAAGTCTCTCATCTAACAGGAAGGTGGAGAGCAAAAAGGCAGAGGCTCTAGGTTTCAAGGATAGGAAGATAGAGGAGGGCATAGCAGAGATGGTAAGTTGTTGGAAGGAAAGGAGGAATAGAGTGTGAAGATAAAACTGTGGTACAATAGGAGTGCTGTGGAAAATGCAGACTACTATTTCAAGATGGCTAAGAGGTTTGAGAAGAAGGCAAGAGGAGCGCTAGAAGCAATAGGGATGCTCCAAAAGAGGAGGAAGACAGAGAAAAAAGAAAAAAAGGAATTATGGAAAGCAAAAGAGTGGTATGAGAACTTCCCCCATTTCTTTACATCTAAGAATGGGCTCTTGTGCATAGCAGGGAGGAACGCAGGAGAGAATGAGCTACTCTATAGGAAGTATCTCGAGGATAATGACTTGTGGTTCCATGCCGATATTGTTGGAGCAGCCACAGTAATACTCAAAGAAGGGGCAACGAAGAGCGAGTTAGAGGATAGGATGGAAGCCGCTTCGTTCTCTGCAAGCTATAGCAAGGCGTGGAAAAACTGCTACAGCAGTGTTGATGTATATGCAGTGAAAAAAGAGCAGCTCTACAAGGAAGTGCAAAAAGCTGGAGCCTTTGGAGTGCGGGGAGTTAGGGAATGGTTTAAGGGGAGTGCAGTAAGGTTAAAGGCCGGAATCTCAGAAGGGAAGCCAGTATTAGTGCCTTATAGGTGGAAAGGAAGCATTAGCAATGCTGTTGATGTTAGGCCCTGTGGCAAGCTTAACAAGGATGTAGCAGCTAGCAAGATAGCGAAGATGCTCGGAGCAGATGAGAGCTATGTTAAGAGCATACTCCCATCTGGAAAGTTCGCTCTTAGGAAGGTGGAATAGATGATAATAATGAGCCAATGGGACAGGTTCAACCCAAATGTATTTTATGAGAGTGGAGTAGATGAGGAGGGAGTTGTCCTCGTAAAGAAAGGTAGGGACAAGTACTTGCTCGCGCACAGCCTCGTCATAAACACCGTTAGGAAAAAGACTAAACTGGAAGTTTTACCATACACTAAGGAGAGATTTGAAAAGACAGTAAGAGGAGAGGCAGTGAAGACAGACTTTTCTTATGAGAGCAACTGGTTCATCTCGTTTATGAAAAAGAAGGCAAGAAGTGTTGAGGACATAAGTGGGAGATATGCTCTTAAAAGAGTTAAGAAAAAGAAAAAGGAGCTCTCATTAATGAGGGAAGCTGCCAAGATAAGCGAGGAAGCCCTGCTCAACGCCTATGGAAAAAGTGAGGAAGAATTCAAGTGGAACCTTGTTAAGGAGATGGCTAAGAGAGGGGCGTATGAGGCCTTCCCGTCCATAGTGGCTAACAAAGAAAACAGCAGGAGCCCACACCATAGCCCAACAAAAGAAGAGTTGGGAGATAGTAACATACTCATTGACAGGGGAGCAAGATACAAGAACTATTGCTCCGACATTACAGATGTGCTCTATGTAAAGGGAAGGGCTGCCAAGCTCTATGAGGAGTTGCAAGATGTCTTCTATGAGATTGTTGACAGGCTCCCTTCATTAGAAAAGGCCGGCGATGTACATAGCTTATATGAGAAGCTCTACAAAAAGAAAAAGCTACCTCCAATGCCCCACTTAATAGGGCACGGAGTTGGCATAGAAGTGCACGAAGAACCTCGCCTCTATAAAGGAGTTGACATACCTATAGAAGGCAGTGTCATAGCACTTGAACCCTCTTATTATGGCAGGAGTTATGGGTTGAGGTTTGAGAGAACTGTCTATGTTGGGAAGAAAAAGGCAAAGATCTTATGACTATTTGATGTTAAGCCACTCAACCTCATAGTAGAGTGTGTCGCTTCCCTCCAACATTACACGCTTTGCCCTATAGTATGTAACGCTCCCCTCTCTATCAACAATAGCGAAGAGCATATCAACCCCTTCCTTGATGGAATAGGATAGGGCAGAATGCAAGATAGCTCCACTTATGTTGTCCGTCTGCTTTATGAGCTTTATTGCCATCTCATTGTTATCTTTTGATACTATAAAGTCTGGGGAAAATCTCCTGCTCCTCTCTGTGGGTACGGCCAAGAGGTATGTCTTCCTGACGCCGTGGCAAACCCTTATGCTCCTGCTCCAATTCTCTGCGCTCATTATGAGTTTCTCTGGGAAGACGTGGAGTATGTGCTTTGAGTGGCTCATATTAAGGGGAGATGTGCCAGTCTTGTATATTCTGAAATCTCCTCCAAACTTAAACCCCGTCTTAACTACAAAGCCGGCATCTCTCCACTCCTTATAGATGCGATAATAGTCGTCAAAATAAGCTCCTCTCTTCTTGAACCTGCCTTTAAGGATGGAGAGCTCCTTCAAGTAGTTGGCCTCAAAAACATCCAATAAGTAGAGGCGTCCTATGCCTTTCTTATATATGCCAAGCTGGCCGAACCAACCCTTGTGGTAGAGCTCCTCTCCTCCTTCAATAGCGACAAACTGGCCATCTGAATGGAGGACCCTAGCACTGCCCTCATAAGATACCTCCACTCTATTATATGTCTTTAGTTGGCCCTTGCTCTCCTTGCTTGCTTTATTTATGAACTTAAAGCCCTTGCTAAATAAGTCTCTGTAAACAACATATGCAGAGAAATCCTGCTTGAATACATGGCTTGGCATCTCAACACCATAAAACTCCCAAAGATAGAGCGCCTCCATAGGAGAGAGAATAAGGGAGCTCTTCTCCATCCTGCCAACACCTCTCCTCATGAGGTAGTTGAGCTCCTTCTCGCTTCCCTCATAAGCAAGTTTCTTTCCTTTTTCCACGACATTGCCCTTTAGTTTCATATTACTTCCTCGCAAATAATAGATATGCAGTATGCATCAAAGAGAAGTTTGCTGGTCTCGTTCCCTTTTTCCTAACTATGACATCATAATATGGGAGCGATATGGAAAAAATCTCTCTGAACAGACTATCAGCAGCTATGTATGTATCCTTTAGCTGCTCCGTACTCGGTATGTAAGCAACGAATGAACCACCTTTTACAAGGGCGCTATGGCTCCTCTCCACAAACTCGTGGGAATTTGGCACATCTACAACAACAGCATCAACTTCCCTTTCACTAAAAAACTTGCCATCCTCATTTTTTAGCGTCAGGTTAGAGTAGTGGGATGTATTCTTAGAGAGTATCTTGAAGGCATCCTCCCTTACCTCATATGTCGTTACTTTCTTAGCTATCCCAGCCAAGTAATGCGTCAAGAAACCCGTCCCTCCCCCTATCTCAACAACGATGCTCTCCTTATTTATGTCAGCATATGCTATTATTGCTCCCGCATCCTTTGGGAGTATTACTGCCATCTTCCTCTTGTATTTTTTCAAGGAAGGCGGAAGATGCATATCGGTCTTCATTTCCTCTCACCATACTCTTCCATGAACCTCTTATATGTTGTTAACATAGATTGTGTTATTGAGGGCTTCCTGCCTTCCATGACAGCTGAGAGTATTTTGTTTATGTCCCTCCCCTTCCCGCTTATCTTCATCTGCAATAAAGCTAGTTTTAACTCGTCTGTTATTGCCTTTATGTCAGCAGCACTAAAGCCTTCTGTCATAGAAGCAAGCTCCTCTATATTAAAAACAGAAGAGAACTTGCCAAGATGTAGCTTAAACATCTCCTCCCTTACCTCCTTATTCGGTTGTGGCACATACACTATCTTATCAAAACGACCAGGCCTTAAGAGAGCTGGGTCGAGGGATTGTGGCAAATTAGTAGCCCCTATAACCAAGACATTCTTCAAATCCTTGACACCATCTAACTCCTGCAATAACTGACCCATAAGAGGGTTGGCACCGCCTGTCCTGGCGGGAGCAACTGTCTCAAGCTCGTCTATGAATATTATTGCTGGAGCGTTATCCTTGGCCCTATTGAATGCCTCTTTCAATACCTCCGCAGCCCCACCGTAGCCTTTCTTGAGGAGCTCAGCGCCACTTAAGAATATGAAGGGTATGTTGAATGTGCCGGCAGCTGCCTTAACGATGTATGTCTTACCAGTTCCTGGAGGACCGAACAAAAGGAGCCCTTTAGGAGGTTGGACCTCAAACTCCTCTATCTCCTCGCTATGCAGGAGAGGCAACTCTATAGCCTCTTTTAGTATGGCCTTGACATCCTCCATATCAGCAACATCATCAAATGTCACTGCCTTCTTTTCTGGTTTTTTAGACACGGCTCCGGACCTTCTCTCAAAATCAAGCTTAAACCTCTTGTACATCTCCAACTGACTTATGCCCGTGGATGGCTTCGTAGTCTTCAATAGCCTCATTATATCCTCTCCTGTTATTGGAGCCACTTTGCCAGTCCTTGCCATCCTCTTAGCTGCCTCCCTCTTGGCCTCCATAACTACATTGGCTATATCTGCTGGTGTATACCTCTCGCTCTCCTTGGCAAGCTTATCTAAGTCAATGTCCTGAGTAGGCAGATCCTTAAGGTAGTAGGCAAATATCTCCTTCCTATCTTCCTTGTCCGGAACTCCCATATAGATAACCTTGTCTATCCTGCCAGGCCTTAGTAATGCCTTGTCCAACAAGTTGGGCACGTTCGTTGCAGCAACAAATATTATGGGTTCCTTTGCAGCAACACCGTCAAGCTCCTGGAGAAGAGTATTGAGTATGCGAGGCGTCACATCATCCATAGAAGAAGCGCCTCTCTTCTTCCCTATGGCATCTATCTCGTCAAAAAATAGGATTACTGGGGCTTTCTTTCTCGCTATCTTGAATATCTCAGATATCTTCTTCTCGCTCTCCCCATAGTATGGAGAAAGTATGTCAGATGTCTTTATGTAGAGGAGAGGGTATTTTAGCTCCTTTGCGAATGCCTTCATGAGATAGCTCTTACCCGTTCCTGGAGGGCCGAAGAGGAGGATTCCCTTAGGGGGCTTAAGGCCATATGTGTATGCTAGTTCTGGCTTCTCCAACGGTATTTTTATGGCTTGTAGGAGTTCATCCTTGACATCGTCGTAGCCGGCAACATCATCTAAGCCGGAAACAGAAGCAGTAGAGGAAAGGTCTTGTAGGCCAAGAGAAGAGAATACGGAGCTCCTCCTCTCTGCTCTCTCTATCCTCTCCCTGCTAAATGTAAAGCCCTCTCTCTCCAAATAATAGAAGATGCCATAACTTGCAACAGAGTAGATGGCTATCTCCCATGGAAAGCGTAGTGAGAGAAGAGAATAGATAAAGAAGTAAACAAGAGGAACAGCAAATAAGAGGAGGCCGGATTTTAGCTCAAGGTCTTTTGAGCGAGACATCCCCGTTATGAAAGCAACTGCATAGAGTAGGAAAGCCCAGAACACTAGCTGCAATATCCCTCCATCGTTGAACAATATCATCGTTAAGTTGGATGACACTATGGATAATGCCTTAGAAAAGCCAAGGGCATTCCCAAAATTGAACATATTGTAAAAAGCGGTTGGGATCGCTATTGAGAAAAAATCGAGCAAGGACGGGAAAGTAGCTCTCTGCAACTCTTGGATGGGCTGATATATGTTGAGGTGGAGAGGCAAGTAAGCATCATTGGGAACTCCCCACAAAGAAGAGAGGAGGAGGACGAGGGCGATGGCCGGCATTGATAGGAGGAAACTCCTATGGGAGCCAAGGTGTAGAGAGGCTAAGAGCATAATAAGATAGAAAAAGCCACCCAACAAAGAGAATGGGAAAGCAGCAAACGGCAGGAATATGACTATGTGGAGGAATGCTATTTCTTTCCAGGCAGTCCAAACCTTGAACAGTATTATGGAGAAAGCCAAGAGATAGACATAGCCAAAGATGGTGCTCTGGTACATTGAAGTGAAGAGGTTCATGAACGCTAGTAGGACTATGCCATACTCTGGCTTGCTTGTATATGTTATGTAAGCAGGTATGAACGCAAATAGGAAAACCGTATAGATTGGGAAGAAAGGCAGGGCTGCGAACGAGGCAAGAGCAGCAATATATGTTATGAATGAGTTGGCGAACCTATCTTTAGCGAAGAATACGTGCGTATATGCCCTTACCTTGTGGATCATCGTAGACATCACTGCTATGTTGTGAGTTAAGGTTTTAAAAGAAGTTCTCTACTCTAACAATAAGGGAGAAGAGCTATAGTATGCGCTTCTTGAAAAATTGGGTGATCACATGAGGAGAAAAAGAAGTTGGTCTTTATTTGATGAATTTGAGAAGATAAGGGAGCTTATGGAGGACATGGTAGAGGAGATGATGTATGAGATGAACAACCTTGACAAAGAAGGCAACAGAATGCCGTTGTCTAATGTCAAGCCAAAAGTCTACGGCGTCAACATAGAGATAGGGCCAGAGGGAGATGTCAAGGTTAATGAATTTGGGGATGTAAAGCAGACAATAGAAGGTATAGAAGAGGGCAAAGAAGAGCTCATAGGTGCAAGAGAGCCCATAGTGGAGGTGCACAAGGAAGGAGATGAGGTGCTCGTAGTTGCTGAAATGCCAGGAGTACATAAAGACGACATAGAAATAAAGACAGTAGGGAAGGACGAGCTAGAGATAAAGGTTGACAACAAAGAGAGTAGCAGGAAATATTACAAAAAACTAAAACTGCCCCACAAGATAGACAAGAAAAGCATAAGGGTTAATTACAAGAACGGCATTATGGAAATGAGGGCTAAGTTAGAGGAGTAGGAAGATGGAAACATGGCATACATACAGTATGTTAGTTGCAGCGAGATATGGACATTTGCTTCTAACAAGGTGTGGTTCCTAAAGAAACTTCTAGGCATCCCTCCCGTATATGGGAAAGGCATAAAGAGGCACGAAGCTGTCTTCTCCGACAGCGCTCTCAACGAACTTGAAGAAAGAGAGAGGGACAACGTACTCTCGGTAAGGGAGATGCTCAAAAAAATTGGTGATGTGGAGGAGGAGAGAGGGTTCAAGAAAAATGAGAGCTACTCCCTTATGGGAAAAGCAGATGGAATAAGCAATAGTATACCTATTGAGGTGAAATTCTATAGGAGTTCCAAGGCAGATAAGCTACAAGCAGCTTCATATGCTCTCCTCTATGGCACTGACAAGGCGTGGCTCGTAACTCCTTATAGTGTTGAGGAGGTCTACCCATCAGAACATATGGCAGAGTTGATGTTCACAATAGATGCAATAAAGAGCTTCAAGAAAATATCTAAGGAGGATATCCTGTCTTTATTGGAGGAGGTGGAAAAATCAAAGAAGTAAGGTCGCCCATAGTGTCTGTATTAGGCCATGTTGACCATGGGAAAACTACGCTCTTGGATGCCATAAGAGGCTCCAATGTAGCCAAGAAGGAAGCCGGAAAGATAACGCAGATGATAGGGGCGAGCATCGTAGAGAAAAAAACCATAGAGGAACTCTCAAAGGAGTTGAAAGATGTATTCAAGACAGAATTGATAATACCGGGGCTTCTGTTCATAGATACGCCTGGGCACGAAGTGTTCTCCAACTTGAGAGTTAGGGGAGGTAGTATAGCAGATATAGCCATCCTCGTCATAGACATAAAACAGGGGATACAGCCTCAGACAGTTGAGAGCATCAAGATACTCCAAAATGCGAAAACTCCTTTTGTTGTTGCCCTCAATAAAGTAGATTTGATAGATGGATGGAAAGAAAGCGGGAGCAAGAGTTTCCTGAAAGCACTCTCAAAGCAAGCTGATTATGTCAAGGAAAGAGTAGAGAATAGGATATATGAGGTAATGGGAGAGTTAAGCCAGCACGGCTTTGATAGCGAGAGATTTGATAGGGTTGATGATTTCACAAAGCAGCTCTCCCTTATTCCTATGTCCGCTAAAACGGAGGAGGGGATGGCGGAACTCCTCCTGTTAGTAGCTGGACTTAGCCAGCGCTATCTCAAGGACAAGCTCTACATAGACAGGGAGGCTGAAGCAAAAGGCAGTGTTATGGAAGTCAAGGAGGAGAAAGGACTTGGCACAACTGTTGATGTAATACTATATGATGGCATATTGAAAGAAGGAGATAGCTTGAAATTCATGACAAAGGAAGGCATAATGGAGACAAGAGTTAGGGCATTACTATTGCCCAATGTCTCCTCCAACAACCCAAAGGAGAAATACAGGAGAGTAAAAGAGGTTGTGGCAGCTGCGGGAGTCAAGATAGCTGCTCCCAACTTGGAGGAAGTGTTGGCTGGTTCTCCTTTTACTTCTGGAAAAGGGGATGAACTTGAAAAGGAGCTAAAAAGTATTATATTTGAGAGCAACGAAGAGGGGGTCGTTGCGAAAGCTGATTCTCTTGGAAGTGCTGAGGCGCTCCTCAACCTCCTCAGAAAAGAGGGCATAGCAGTAGCGAAGCTAGACATAGGAAAAATAAACAAAGAGGACATAAACCTCGCATCCGTAATGGGTAAGAAAAATAGGAAGTATGGTGTTGTATTGGCTTTTAACATAAGGCTCGATGAGAGCGTTGAGTTATTGGCAAAGGAGGAAGGAGTCCGCATAATAGACTCTGATGTCGTCTATAGAATACCTGAACTCTACAAGGAATTCGTTGATGAGAGTGCTAGGGAAGAGAGCAAAGAGATAGAAGAGAAGGTTGCCCACCCCGTTAAGATAATGGCATTGCCGGGTTTCTTTTTTAGGGAGAGTAAGCCAGCAGTCCTAGGTATAGAAGTCTTAGAAGGCAAGCTCAAACCAGGCATAGACCTCATCAAAGAAGATGGGAAGATAGTTGGGGAGCTCAAATCAATACAGGACAAGGGCAAATCCCTCAAAGAAGCAGAAAAGGGTAGCAAGGTTGCTGTCAGCGTTGATGGAGCTGTGTTGCACAAGGACATAGAAGAAGGCGATGTCCTCTATAGTTATCTCAATAGGGAAGCTATAGAATTATGGAAGGAGAGTTCCTCTCTTACAGAAGAGGAAAAGGCCCTTGTTGAAGAAATAGTGAAAATAGAGAGGAAGGCAAGGCTTAGGAAACTGTGAAGAGCTACGCAACAACTGAATATATTAGATAGAGGACATCATATATTGGCTGGAATGGCAGGAATAAGAGGAGAGAGCCCTTCCCAGTTGCTCCAGCATCCTCAAAAAGAGTCCCCTCAACAACAACTGTGAAATTGTTAGTAGAGGATATGGCTGGTGAGTGCTTAGACTCCACTATTAGCTCTCCATTGTATGTATCCTTGTCGGAGAATGAGAATTCAAATGCAGTACTTGCCAATGAGTTGGGAGGGACGAAAACTTCTTTTGTTTTCTCCATTCCATCAACAGTTGCCTTAACGACATAGACATCGCCGACATTGCCCTTGTTGTATATTGTGGAGACGAGCCTCAGGGGTTGGTCCGGCCCTACTGCATACACCCTCTTATCAAGAGATGAGTCAACAACATCGTTGGTAATTGTCACAACTACATTGAATGTGAAATTTCCAAGCAGCTCCGCATTCTCCCAGTCGCTTAGAACAATGGAGAATGTGTAGTTGCCCTCCTCTGCATCTTGAGGCGACATTACCTTGACTTGCAATGGATTGTCAAATAACTTAGACTCTTTTGATGTCCAAGAAACTGGAAGCTTTGTAGCCTTAGCCATATCATAACTTCCACCTTTTCCAAAGCGCCCACCTTGGTAGACATACTTGTTTATGGA
>RFJG01000055.1 GCA_003694965.1 Methanobacteriota archaeon
CCTCCTACTAATCCAACCAACTTCTTTTTCTTTTTTTATTTTACTACTCCTAGCTGAAGATGCTATTCCATATCAAGCCTATGTTGTTTGCTTGATACACCTTGTCATCTATTTTTGACTTGCATATGCTTTCCCTGTAATCCCCCAATTGGAAGGGGTGCATCAATATATCTGAGAGGAAACTCTCAGAAACCATGTTGTTGCACACGCTATGGTCTTCAGAATAGTATGCAACCTTCTCTATGCACCTATTATAATATTTTGCGGAGTTCCCTACTGTGAAAAAGCCAACTATTTCTTTTATTTTTGTTGTGAATGTTTGGGATGGTCTCATTTGCTCGCAAGTTTTTATGGCATCAATTGTCTTTCCTTCAAATGTTAGGTATATAGCTTTCTCATAGAGGCAGTCTTGCTTGGCAACCCCGCTAAGTTTGGAGCAGTCTTGCTGTGCTATGGTTTTAACAGTCCTTACGCAGCCAGCCAGAAGCAGGAACATGCCAATAATTAAGATAAAGAACTTTCTCCCTTTTCCTGTAGACATACAAGCATAACATAAACAGTCATCTTTAAAAGCCCTTGTACTATATATTTTAACTCCTTTGAGCAAAAGGGAATCAATATAAGGTGAGTTATATGGCACTTAGACCCGCAAGAAGTATGAGAGATCCTGATAAAGTAGCGTATACTAGGAAAAGCAGGAGGAACATGACCAAGAATTACATAAAGACTACTCCTCACCAGCACTTGCACCACTTTAGGATGGGCAAGATGCTAGAGGATTTTGATGTTGTCTTTAATCTAGTCGCTAAGAATACCTTTTATCACAGGGATAATGCCTTAGAAGCTGCAAGGCAGACAATTAACAGGCATCTCGACAAAGGAACATCTGGCAAGTACTATGTTCTTATCCGAGTGTTCCCCCACCACATAATAAGGGAGAACAAGATGGTTTCAGGAGCTGGAGCTGACAGGATTCAGAAGGGTATGAGGAGAGCTTTCGGCAAGCCAACAACAAAAGCAGCTCTTGTAGAAGAGGGGAGGCCCCTTTTCACAATCTACACATATAAACAATTTGCACCTGTTGTAAAGGAAGCCTGCAGGAAGGCAAGCAGGAAGCTAAGCGGTTCGTGGAAGCTTGTTGAAGGGGAGGTAGAACATGCCTGAATTGGAGGATGTTTCTATCAATACAGATGTGGACAAGCTCATAAAATACCTCGCAAAAGAAAAGAAAGTTTCTGTTGATGACATAGTCATGGCCCTTGGCATGAAAGCACCGACTGTCAAGCGTTGGCTTTCAATACTTGAGCAGGAAGGGTATGTTAAGCTCGATTATAAGCTGACTAAGACATTCGCAACATGGCTCCTTGAAGGTGGTGAGGAAGAAGAGGATAGCTCTGCCATAAGAGTTCCTGAAGAGACCATCATTAAGGATGCTGAGCTAACTGTTGAGAAGGAAGCATCACTAGGAGAACCAATAGCAATAGATGAGGGGCTCCTAGAAGATGAGGAGAATGAAGAGGCCAAGGAAGCTGAAGAAGCTGCTGCTGAAGAAGAGGAGCTACTTCCTGTTCTTAAACCAAAGGAGGAAGAACCTACAAAATCGGTCAAAAAAGGAGCTGAGAAGAAATCCGCTGCCCTTAATGCCTCTATTGCTTCAATTTCCTCTGGCAAGGAAAGAGTGGAGAGGATAAAGAGGCTTAAGGAATTAAGTGCCCAAGTTGAGAAGCTCCAAGAAGAGCTGCTGAGTTTGGAGAACGAGAAGAAAGTCCTTGAGAAATTCAAGGCAAAGAAGGTTTTCAAGGAAGCAGAGGCAAGGATAAATACGCTCATAGATGCTGTCCTTGAAGTAGAGGAGAAGATACTTAAGCTAAAGCATTACGGCAGTAAAGTCAAGGGCAAGCACGCAACATTGGAAAAGCTTGAAAAGAAATTAGACAGCTTATCCCAAGAAGCACAAAGTGCTCAGGAGGAGTTAATGCTAAAACTCTCTAAAATAAGAGACAACATAGCTGACAAAGAAGATAAGATAAAAGAGAATATCGCAGATATGAGGGCTGAGTTAGAGAAGCATATGGAAGAGCTCTCAAAGAGTGAAGCCACTCTTAAGACATTGGAGGAAAGGGAAGAAGAGGTCCAAGCAACTATGCAGGAGCTTTCTGCAAGGTTGGAAGAGCTAGCTTCTCTTATGGTAAAGAGCTCCGAAACTCTCAATAGGATGGTAGAGGAGAGGAAAGCAGTAGAGGACAGGATATCTTACATTAAGGAGTACATAGAGGAGAGGGAGAAGGACTTTACTTCTGTTGAAAATGAAATGGAGAGGGTTAAGAAATTCGAAGGGAAGATAGCTGCAACTACTGAGGAGTTCAAGAAAGTCATAGAAGCCCTTAGGGAAGAAGCTGAACAGAGGAAAGAAGAGGTCAAGAAGGTTCTTGAAGAAGCAGAAGGCAAGGCAGTTTCAGCTTATTTGGAGACTCTAGAAGACATAGCAAAGAAAGCAGAGGGTTCCTTTGAGCAGCTTGAAGAAGAGGAAGAGGAGATAGAGCAGAAGATAAGAGACAGGAAGAAGAAGCTAAAGCAACTCCTAAAAGAGAGTAAGGAGCTTGTCAAAAAGAAGTAACTACAAGTCCCGCCGGGCGGATTTGAACCACCAACCTCCCGGTTACTGCTAATAGCAGTCATCTAACTACAGCCGGGCGCTCTGCCGTTGAGCTACGGCGGGTGTAAGGTTTATGCAGGCAATCTTTTTAAACTAATTTGTCTGCCCATCTCGGTGTGGGAAGGTTTATAAACACAAACCACCATTAAATAAGACATGAGTAGGTTTACTTCTCCTTTTATTGCAAGAGATGCATTGAAGGAGAGAGATAATATGACAATGGAGCAGATGGTGGACATCCAGAAAAGGGCAAAGGTAGCTTGTGAGAGATACTTAACAAGCATAACTCCACATCTCTCTTCTGTTGGAGCTGTTCCGGGCGATATTAGAGACTTAGCGTTGCTCCTA
Organism: Methanobacteriota archaeon; assembly: GCA_003694965.1. Lineage (GTDB taxonomy): Archaea > Micrarchaeota > Micrarchaeia > Anstonellales > J096 > J096. Next base: position 3,005 of record RFJG01000055.1, read on the forward strand.
ACTAAGCCAAGCTTAAAACCAACAGCAATACTATCACAAAAAGATGATAAGGTAGATGCGGCGATACAAGGATTTGATATAATGGGAAAGCACATCTTATCCTTGAGGTGCGGAAGGATGGGCACTATAATAGGCTTAACAGAGATGAATGTCATAAACCTCTATAATGCGATTAACAATAAGGAGCATGATGTTGCCGGCTACCTATTAGGCTATCCAGAAACTGCAATAACATCATTCAAAAACAGACAAGGCTTATTTTACAAGGAACTTGCACACAGTAACCTTGTTGTAGAACCTTGGCTTTGGTTAAGTCCGTTTGTGCCTTCATTAAGTAATGGAGGTATTGTTGAGACGCAGAGGTTGAAAGAGGTAGAGAAAGCATTGAGAAAGTCGTTACGACAAGACCTCTATATGCTTATCAATATGGCCCACAAAATAGATATAGTATTTACATTGTGTTTCCATCTGGAAGCTATTGCAAATAACAGTGCCTCTCTCCAAAGAGGCAACTCTTTATAAAAAGTTCCTTTGAAATAAGTCCCATCCAAACTCTTTAATGAGTGTGATATTATGACAAAGAAGGAAGTAATGGTAGAAGAGATAGAGAAGATAATGGAGAATTTGGACCAAGTTAGGAACATAGCAATAGTTGCTCATGTTGACCACGGTAAGACTACATTGTCGGATTCACTAGTTGCTAGGGCTGGCCTCATAAGCAAGCAGCTCGCAGGACAGCAGAGGGTTCTTGACTTTGAAGAGCAGGAGCAGAAGAGAGGTATAACTATCAAGTCAGCAGATATAAGCCTTGGCTTCCATTATGAGGGGAAGGATTATTTGATTAACCTCATAGACACGCCAGGACACGTAGATTTTGGTGGTCATGTCACTAGGGCTATGAGGGCTGTTGACGGCGTTGTCCTTGTTGTTGATGCTGTTGAGGGTATAATGCCACAGACTGAGACTGTGTTAAGGCAGGCATTGAAGGAAAGGGCCAAGCCTGTTGTATTCATTAACAAAGTGGATAGGCTCATCAATGAGTTGAGGTTAAGCTCGGAGGACATGATGAAGAAACTGGCCAAAGTCATAGCTGGCATTAACAAGATAATCTCAGCTAACGCCCCAGCAGAATACAAGAAAGACTGGTTGGTTTCTGTTGAGAATGGAAAGGTTGCCATAGGGTCTGCTTTCCAAAAATGGGCCATAAGCATAGACAGCATGAAGAAATCTGGTATAACCTTCCAGAAGATATATGAGCTCGTCCAACAAGAAGCCAAGGATGAGCTAGTCAAGGTTGCCCCTGTTGATGAAGTTATCCTCCAGATGGTTGTTAAGAACTTGCCAGACCCTAAGACAGCTCAAGCTTATAGAATACCAGTTTTGTGGAGAGGAGACCTTGAAAGCGAGGAAGGCAAGGCTATGCGTGCCTGTGATGCCAATGGACCAGCCATAGGTGTTGTTTTTGGCGTTGTTTCTGATGAGCACGCAGGAGAGGTTGCTGTTGTAAGGTTCTTCTCAGGAAAGGTAGTTAAGGGAGACCAGCTTTACCAAGCATCCAAGCTCAAGTATGGTAGGGTTCAGCAAGTTTCCGTGTATATGGGCCCAGATAGAGTGCAGGCAGAGAAGATAACAGCTGGTAACATAGGTGCCCTCGTAGGCTTAAAGGACATCTATGTCGGTGAGACGATAAGCTCAAAGCCAATAGAGCCATTCGAGCAGATAAAGCACTACTCAGAGCCTGTTGTCACGAAGAGCATAGAAGCTGTTAACCCCAAAGACCTTGGCAAGCTCATAGAGGTGCTTAGAGGAATATCTAAAGAGGACCCAACCTTGAAAGTTGAATTGAACCAGGAGACAGGAGAGCACTTAATAAGAGGTATGGGTGAACTTCACTTGGAGATAGTTGAGTACAAAATACAGGAGGAGAAGGGAATAAAGATCAAGACATCTCCACCTATTGTTGTTTATAGAGAGACGCTTACGGGGAACGGTCCTGTCATAGAGGGGAAGAGCCCGAACAAGCACAACAAATTCTACATAAAGGTTGAGAAGTTGCCGGATAACATGGTTGAGTTAATAGAAGAGGGGAAGATACCTGTCGGAAGAGTAAAAGGAAAGGTATCACAGAACATAGTAGATGAGCTTATGAATGCCGGCATGGACAGAGAAGAGGCAAAGGGCTTATGGGATGTGTATGGCACTAACATCTTCATAGATGCCACTAAGGGTGTTCAGTACTTGAACGAGGTCCAAGAGCTTGTGTTGCAGGCATTTGAGGAGGCTATGAAGAAAGGCCCTCTTGCCCAAGAGCTTGTTAGCGGCGTAAAGGTTACTCTATTGGATGCTACGCTCCACGAGGACAATGTTCACAGGGGACCTGCTCAGATAATACCTGCGGTCAAGAGACCAATATATGCATCTATGCTCAAAGCAGGTGTCCTGCTTTTGGAACCAAAGCAGAAGATACTGATACAAGTGCCACACGACTATTCTGGAGCTGTCCTCAATCTCGTTAATGGTAAGAGAGGACGCTTGCTTGGCATGGAACAGGACGGAGACCTAACGAAGATAGAGGTAGTTGTTCCAGTGTCTGAGACATTTGGTTTCAGCAATGACATAAGGAGTGCGAGCCAAGGAAGGGCCATATGGTATTCAGAGTATTTCGGCTATGAACAGCTTCCAAGGGATTTGATACAGAAAGTGGTTTCACAGATAAGAGAGAGGAAGGGCATTCCAGTAGAACCTCCGAAAGCAGAGGACTTCATGGAATAGCACTCCTTTTTAATCTTTTTTTATCTTTTTTATGCTTCACGCAGGGGTCGCCAAGTCTGGTCAAAGGCGCCGGACTCAAGGTTAATCTCATATGAGAGATCCGGTCCATAGTTGGTTCGTGGGTTCAAATCCCACCCCCTGCATGCATCTAAATTTATTAGCATCTTATAGCGATTTGAACCCATTGGGTCGCTGGAAGGTGTGGAACCCGCTGGAGGTTCCACAGGTACAAATCCCACCCCCTGCATCCGCCTTTAAAAAAGGCGGGCAAACTTTTACTAAAAGTTTGATCAAAATCAGCTTTTTAGTAAAAAGCGGAACCAAAAACTCTCTCATACGGAAACTACGTTTCCGA
>RFJG01000056.1 GCA_003694965.1 Methanobacteriota archaeon
CCATAAGGGCAACATTGTAGCCCATATCTCTATAGTACTCAGCCAGCGTTATCCCCGTGTATATGCTCGCTTCCCTAGCAGCAACGGGCATATTGGAGGTGTTGGCTATTAAGACTGTTCTTTCCATCAAGGGCTTGCCAGTCTTAGGGTCCTCTAAGTGTGGGAACTCTTCCAGCACTTCTGTCATCTCGTTGCCTCGCTCGCCGCAACCTATGTAGACAACGACATCAGCGTCTGCAAACTTGGCAAGGCTCTGCTGCGTCACTGTCTTACCACTACCGAAAGGCCCGGGGATAGAGGCCGTTCCTCCCTTCGCTATTGGGAAGAAGGTATCAACAACACGCATACCAGTTAGCAGTGGTATGTTGGGGGCGTATTTCTCAGCAAATGGCCTCGGCTTCCTGACGGGCCAGTAGTGTGCCATCTTAACATCTCTCTTGTTCCCTTTGTCATCCAACATAAGGACCGTGTCCTCTATGGTATGGGAGCCATCCTCTACTGAGAGGACCTTCCCAGAATATGGAGAGAGAACTCTATGCATTATAGTGCTCGTTTCCTTAACTTCTCCTATTACTTGGCCCGCCTTAACCATATCTCCTTTTTTGACAAGTGGCTTAAATGACCATTTCTTTTTCCTGTCTATTGGAGGGACATCCACACCCCTTGGTATGTATGTGCCCTTGTCTCCTGCTATGAGCTCTAGCGGCCTCTGTATTCCATCATATATGTTCTTGAGTATGCCAGGCCCTAAATGAACAGAGAGAGGCAAGCCAGTAGAAAAGACGGGCTCCCCTGGCTTAAGGCCAGTTGTATCCTCATATACTTGTATTGTTGCATCACTGCCCTTTATCTTAATTACCTCTCCTATGAGCTCTTCTCTTCCAACTCTAACCAAATCATACATCTTAGCCCCTATGTCCCTTGCTATAACGACGGGACCGGAGACCTTAACTATTCTTCCTTTCTTTTCCATCATGACACCTCATAAATATAACATTACTTGATATCCACGCCGAGGACCCTCTTGACTAGGACCTCTAAGTTCTCGGCTCTTTTCTTTCCATCAAGAGAGATTGGCACAAATATAGGTTTGGCCCTCCTCTCTATTGCCTTGACTAACCTGTTGGGGATAGTGGAGAAGAGGCTCTCCTCTGTAATTATTAGGGCTACTCCCTCTTTTTCTAGGAGTTCTCCAACATCCTTGGCAATGCTCTCCTCTGTTGCCCTAACTGTGTCGCTTATCCCAGCTAGCTTGAAGGCGGTGCAAAAAAAGTCGCTTCCCAACACGACTATCTTCTCACTAACTCTGTCTCTCTCTGCCCTCCCTTTGCTCATGCCATCACCACCTTGGCAGTCTCCTCTCTTGAGAGGGAGAGCTCCTTGGAGAGCACTAGTTTCCTCAAGTTCTTTTCCTCCTCTTCTAAGAGAAGGAAGAACATAAAGACCCTATCCGGAGAGAAAACGCTTGTGTAGAAGGCTGAAGCAAGCCTACTATAGACAGCTCTCTCAGCTTTCATGTGAGCAAGCGGGACACTATCTCCCTCCTCTATATTGTAGTAGGAGAGGAGCCTCTTGAAAGAGGAGCTATTCTTGTCCATACTCTTGAGTAGGGATAAGGGGTGTCTACCTTCTCTGGAAAGTTTCCTCTTGTCTCCTCCTTCTCTTATGTGGAGGACATTGCCTATGTCTATTTCTTTGACGAGGAACTCGTATGTCCTACTCTTCTTTAGGAGTTTCTGCTCCTCTAATACAGCATCGTCAAGGGCTTCTGAGAATTCTATGAAATTGCCCACATCAACTTCCCTGTGCCTAAACCTCTCTTTGAGTTTCTTGCCAAGTGGCAATGTTGAGAATACCTTGAGAGGGTTGGAGCTGTTGTAAATGCTCTCCCACCTGCCCTCTGAATAGAGGGCAGGCATTATCTTGTTGGCAATGTCGCTGAAAGTCTTGCCCTTTAGCCACGAAGAGAAGACTAGCTTGGCATTGGAGGCCTCATAGCGAAGGGAGAATGCATCATAGAGATGCCAGTCTTTCTTTGGGAGGTATTTCCTCAAGAGCCTTAGCAAGTGAGAAAACCTCTGTTGCGTCGCTGCACTTACGAGAGCTGTCCCAGACAAATGTGTAGAGAGCCTAGTTAGGTAGGGGCCGTACTCTGTTCTTGAGAGAAGAGAGATTATGCTATCGCTGCTCCTCGTCCCTATGGCTTCATCGTAGAAACTCCTACTAAGGAGTTTGGCCTTAAGAGCCGCTATCTTCGTTGTTGAGAAGCCATAGGTAAGTGGAGCAAAGAAAGTCAAAGATTCACCTCTTTAAAGAAAGCTGCCTTGAGGGAGTCTGCTTTCCTCTCCAAGAGCTCGCTCAATGAGAAATCAAGGACAAACTTCCCGTCTTTGCTCTCAACAACAACGCCTCTGTCATCAAGGTCATAGACTATGCCATCAACAGAGATTAGCTCCTGATCCTCCTTGTTGAGATGGACAACAACATCATTGCCCAGTTCTCTCTTTCCCTCTTCTATGGAGCTAGCTAAATAGTCCCTATAAGCAGCGCTGTTGAGGAAGCTCTCAACCGCTTCTTCCAATGCCTTGGCAAATAACTCTTCCTTGGCTTTCTCAACCACTCTCTTAGCTTCTAGCCTTGCCTTGGAGGTCTCCTCAACTACTCTCTCTTTGAGCCTTTCCTCATAAGAAGAAAGCTCTTTTTCTTCCCTTTTCTTGAGCTCTTTTTCAAGCTCCTTGAGAGAGCCTTCTTTTTCTTTCTCTGCCTCTTTGACAATTGCTTTGGCCTCTGCTTTGGCCTCCTTGACAATTTCTTGCGGGAGCAACAATCACACCTTCCCCAAGAGAAGGAACGCTATTATGAAACCGAGCAAAGCAAATACTTCGGGCAATGCCATCCATATAAGGACATTACCAGATAGCTCTGGCCTTTCACTAACGAGGCCCATTGCCGAAGAACCCACTGATGCTTGGCTCCATGCTGCTGCCAACGCAGAAAGACCCATTGCCAAAGCGGCACCTATTGCAATTGCTCCTGGAGAGCTCAGAAAACTACCTCCTGCTGCTGCCTCTGCAGCAGCGTTTACTGCTGTATCTACTGCCATAATTTACACCTCTTTATGGAGCGTGAAAGGGGAGTATGGCTTGCCACCTCCCTTGATGAATTTGGAAGCAAACTCCAGTATGTGGAGCCTCCCTCCTTGTATTGTGCTCTCAAATGCAGCGACAAATGCATTGGCACTGTGGAGAGCAAAGAAGACTATTAACATTACAATATTTAATATTAATCCCTTGTCTGGGGATGGGAAAAATGATTCATTTATGAGTTCTGCCAAAACAACTCCCGCAACACCAACAGCAGCTATCCTGAAATAGCTCGCTGTATGAGATGCTAGGCTTGGCAACTCAACAACGCCTACTATACCCTCTGAATAGACTATGCCGGCTATGCCAGCAAATAGGGCGAGAGTAGAGGGCATTAATGCATCAACAACGCCAAGGTAGGAAGCTATTGCGAGGACAAATGAAGCTATGGCAAGAGCCCACGAGAGCTTAGCTATGGTGTGTTTGTTGTGGCCGTGTACATATGCCTCATAAGCGCCAAGGAGGTTGCCGAATATGAGGTGGATGGCCCCTACAATGCCAGTTATACCCAATAGCAACGAGAACTCAGTAAGCCTATGGAAGCCTATGTATAGAGGTGCTCCTATGCCAAAGGAAATGCCAAACTCTGCCAACCTCTCTATGTAGAAGTAGTGAGAGGCGCCGAACCACTCGTCATAAGCAATACCCCACACTATACCTCCTATTGCAGCTATCTGCCATATGGAAGAGAGCTGTTGTATTGTCTTGCTACTCTTAAAAGCATTCTTGAGGATACCTGCTATGATGAGGGCTATCAGAGAGTATCCAACATCCCCTATTATCATGCCATATATGAATGGGAATGTAAATGCATAGAAGAAAGCTGCGTTGAGCTCATCCGCTCTTGGAAGGGATGAGAAAGAGAAGCCAAGCTCAAATGGCTTGATTGGCTTGGCATTTTCTATGAGGACAGGAGCCTCGTCGTGCTCTCCTCCGTGGCCGCTGTCAACAACCTCTACATAGATAGCTGAGGAGAACTCGTCCCTTAACTTGTCTATTGCTCCCTTTTTCTTCTCTGGCAGCCAACCTTCCACTACTGCGAACCTCTTAGACTGCACTATGTTGGAATATGTGTAGCCTCTCTCCTCATAAACCTTAAGGTAGTAGAGGAGGTGCGGTAAGTCGCTTAACTCTCTCTTGAGCTGCTTGAGGTCCTTCTCTGCCTTGCCAATATCATCGGATATGCTCTTCTTGTCCTTCTCCAAGTTAGCTAGAATAAAAGAGGGGGAGCTTGTAGGGAGGATTATGTGCTCTTTCTTGGATATGAACTCCTGCAATGCCCCTTTCTTAGTCAATATGAGAGTTGCCTCTCGTGTCTTTAGCATTTCCCTAAAAACTATGGCCTTAGCTCTCTTAGGAGGCTCTCCAAATATGACTGCTCCTTCAAGAGAAGAAGGGAGTTCTTTGTAATCAACGCCAAGGGCCACTAACTTCTTGGATATGATAGCCTCCTCCTCTAGAGTTGCTTCCTTTTCTTTTAGGGAGTTAATGGTTGCGAGGAGTTCCTTTGCCTTGTTGACAAGTGAGAGTTTCTCCTCGCATAGAGATAGGAGTTCTCTTATTGTTGGCAGCTCTCTTGCTGCTTTTGGCTCTATAGAGAGCTCCTGAGCTATAGGAGTAAATATGTTGAGGTAGCGGGAGACAGAATCATAATATGGGGATAAAGCTGATGGCATGCCCTCTTCCTTAGTTTTGGTTATGTGAAGGAAGCCACGAGAATGCAAGGAAGAGACGAGCTCCTCCAACCTGCTCTTGAGGACATATATCCTTAACTTTAACATTTTTGATGGCCATATCAATTTTTCCACCTTAGTGCAAAAGAGAGGAGAGGTGCTCTATTACCCCCTTAGGAACTGTTGTGGAAGTAATCTTCTCCGCCTCTTTCTCGGCTTCCTTGAGTGTTGAGTCCCTCTTCTTTGCTATGTCCTTATCGTATTTCTTCGCTAGCTCTGCTTTTTTCTTGGAAAGGGAGACCTTGTACTGCTCTTCCAATGTGGCTGCTGCTTTTTGGTAGGATTCCCTTATCTTGGCAGCATCTTTTTGAGATTTTTGGAGTAATTTCTCTGCCTCTTTCTCTGCCTCTATTACAGCGTCAATAAACTCTGAGGTTTTTGTTTTTGACATAGGACTCGCTTTTAAGTTGCGAAGAAAGGTTTAAAAATAAAGAGGATGGCGACAGGATAAAAAATCAAAAATGAGAATAGGGAAAAGAAAAGGAAGGATCAGAGGTTTATCTTGAGTTTTAGTTCCTTCTTGAGCTCCCTGTAGCGGTTCCTTATCGTTACCTCTGTAACGCCAGCTATCTCGGCAACCTCTTTCTGCGTCTTCCTCTCCCCGTGCATAGCGGCAGCTATGTATATGGCAGCAGCCGCAACGCCCGTTGGACCTCTACCAGAGATGAGGCCCTTCCTCAAGGCCTTCTTGATTATCTTGACAGCCTCCTCTTGGACCTTGGGAGTTAGGTTAAGGGCAGAGGCAAACTTGGGCACATATGTGCTAGGGTCTGTAAGTGGTATGTCCATAGACATCTCCCTCTTGAGGAACCTGTAAGCCCTGCCTATCTCTTTCTTTTCTATGGAGCTAGCCCTGCTTATCTCGTCAAGTGTCCTAGGTATGCCGTACATCCTGCATATAGCATATATAACAGCTGCAACAACACTCTCTATAAGTCTCCCCCTTATTAGCTCCTGCTTAACAGCCTTCCTATACATAAGGGCGGCAGCCTCCTTGACATTGTCGGGTAGGCCAAGAGCTGAACCAACCCTGTCAAGCTCAGCGAGCGCTATGGCCAAGTTCTTCTCAAAGCTGCTCGCTATGCTTACACGCTTGTGCCACTTCCTCATCCTGTGGAGTTGTGCCTGTTGCCTTGCATCTATCCTGCCCCCTCTTATGTCTCTGTTGTACTGGTCTATTTCAGTTACAAGACCCTTGTTGGGCCTCATGAGAGTTGTTGGAGAGCCACCTCTTGCCCTCTTGTTCTTCTGCTCTGCATCGAAGCTCCTCCACTCCGGACCGTAGTCCGCTATGTTCTCAGTTATCACTAAACCACAATCCCTGCATATTATCTCTCCCCTCTCATAATCTCTCATTAAGTTCTGACTGCCACATTCTGGGCAGTGGGAAGAAGGAGCGATATCGGGCTTCTTCTTTGGCTTGGAAGTTGTTTTCTTCCTTGCCCTTGTTTTTTTATGTGTTTTTGTTGGCATAAATCCACCTCATGTTTATGTTTTTTACCACATAAATACGCTTATATATTAGTTGTGGCAGGTCTTTTTAAACCTTTCGCCACTGATTACCGCAAAAACTAACCTAATCTCTGCTTGGAGAACACCCTGTCTATATAAGCAGTTGATACATTTGTTACGACGAGGAAAGAGCAGCTAATGGGCAGAGAAATGAGGGAAGAAACGCTCGGAACTGTCCTCCCAGCGTCTCCGCTTATGAATTCCTTGATATATGTGCCGGCTTCAGCACATATGTCTAAGTAGGGGCCGCGGCTGTCCTTGCCAGGAATAACAGAGTAGACCATCCTCCTCCTTACTTTATCTGCTCTCCTGTGCTTAACCCTTGTTGGAGTCCTCTGCTCAATAATGCCTTTGAAAGATGAGATAATAGAACGTTGTTGCTCCGAGAGCTCCTTGTCTATGTAAGCTCTATAGCACTTGTCTCCGTGGCTATCAGTAACAACATTGGTAAATGAAGGTGGGACAAAGCCGAGTAAAGAGACTGCAACCATGCCATCACGCCCTATTGATTCCTGCGCCTTGACTAAATCAAGCTCCCTTGTTGTTGGCTCCACCAACTCCATAACAAACGGCCTGCCAGCTGTGTTGATGGCATCAACATCCTCCCTGCCAGATGCGTGCATATAGTATTCCTTGGCTCCTACGAGGTCTGAGAGCTTCTCTCCTATTATTGCCTCAACCGATGAGCCATACTTGGCCCATCTCTTTTGGCTTATGCCCGGAGTTAGTTTCTTATACTTGCCATATATATAGATGGGATTGCTCTTGGAAGAGAGAAGGCCTTGTGGAAATGAGAGCTTGTAAGTTACATCTGGAGCTGTGAAATCCGGCACTAAGGGTGTCTTACTGCTTATGATGGAGAGGCTCTTGTCCCTTACTACTGTCTTTATGCTTGTCGCTGTGCAGGGGAAATGTGCCTCCTCTTTGTCCATAATTGCCTTGAGTTGAGGGGATGATGCTATGCTTATGTAAAATGAGGTAGAGCCTGCCGGATAGTTGAATTGACTATTGGAGAGGTTAGCTATGTAAGATGCCATAGAGCCACCACAGAGGAAGCAGGAACTCTCAGGGGGTTGCTCCACTCTCTCTATCTTGTTGCTACCTAGTAGTATTGCTAAACAATGCTCGCAAAGCTCCATGGCCTTTTGGTGTGCAGTTGTATTTAAATTGTGGAATGCTCAAACAATGGCATGCTCATAAAAGACAGGGAAACTGGGAGGAGGCTCATAGAGAATGGCATAGGCAAGGAAGGAGAAGATGGCTATGTTGAATTGACGCCACTTGAGGTTGAGTATGCCATAGAAGAAGGCCTTATTGAGGGAGAAAATGGCGATGTATCCTCAAGCGCACGTTATGCCGTGTATAAGTATCTTATGGACAAGGGATACATAGTGAGGGAGTGCAGCGATAGTAGCTTCTTGAAAGTTTCGAGCAGGGGTTACAGGAAAGGAGAGGAGAGGAGCACCACCCTGATAAGAGTGGTTGAAGGCAACATAAAAAAAGAAGAGATAATAGAGGATATGAGAGTAGCGGGCAGGGCAAGGAAAGGTCTTGTCTATTGTTTTATGGAAGAGAAGCCCGTTCTCGTCTCTCTTGTTAGGAAGAGTTTCCCCTAATAATTAAATAATAGCTGATGATAGCTATGCTCAGACAAGCCTCAAC
>RFJG01000057.1 GCA_003694965.1 Methanobacteriota archaeon
GGGCAACCTCTACGACACATTTATGAGGAAAGCTGGCATAAGGCCCGCACATGGCTCCAAGCTCTCAGAAATAGCTAGCAAGGGTTCCTTTGTAGCATTGCCTTACACTGTTAAGGGAATGAACCTGCAATTTTCTGGCCTCCTTACAGCAGCCCTCTCCTCTCTCAACAAGGGGGAGAACTTAGCAAATGTTGCTCACTCTCTTATGGAAACCTCTATGTATATGGTGGCAGAGGCTACTGAGAGGGCCCTCCATCTAACAAGAGCGGGCTCTCTTGTCTTGTGCGGCGGCGTTGCCCAAAACAAGAGATTGCAGGAGATAATAAGGATAATAGGGGAGGACAATGGCATAGCTGTTGGCATAGCAGAGGACAGCCTCAACAGGGATAACGGAGCTATGATAGCATATGCGGGCTCTCTCCTCTACAAGAAGTTTGGACCAACAGAGGCGGGGAGCCTCATTGCTATGCCCAACTATAGGATAGACCAGATTAGAGAGGTTGCCTCCTCATCTTATTAAACTTTTCTTACCAAGCCATCACTATGGTTGATGATACTACTGCTATTATGGAAGGTTCCGTCATAAGTTGGAATGAAACCCCCAACACAGTGGAGTTCTTTTTCTCATTTAGTGGTAACTTGGAGAAGCACAGCTTTGTCAATGTAGGTGGTATGTTGGCAAGGGTTGACGAGGTCTTCTCTATGAACAGGCTCCTCCAAGACCCTACGGAGGCATCTCTCCTCTCTGATGAGCACAGGCTTTTTCCGACAGAGGAACTCAACATTAAGTATGCCAAAGCCACTCTTGTCAAGGCAAGGAAGCCACCAATGCCTGGCGATGCTGTAAGGTTGGCTACAAGAGATGAGATCGTTGAGCTACTGGGCATAGAACAAGGCTTGCACATAGGAGAGATAGAGGGCCATAAGATAGATGTGAGGCTATCCCTAACCAAGCTGTTCAAGAAGCACCTAGCTATTTTGGCTATGAGCGGAGCTGGGAAGAGCTATTTTGTGAGCGTTCTCTTAGAGGAGCTCCTCAAGCTCCATAACGGCCCAGCCATAGTTGTCTTCGACATACACGGGGAGTATAAGAATTGCTTTAAGGATGTGGCAGTAATAATTGATGCCAGGGAAGATGTAACGATAGGTGTCCAAGACCTTGACCTCGGTATGCTGAAAGAGCTCTTCCCGCACATTACAGAGGCCCAGGAGGCCCTAGTTTCCAAGGCATTCGCTCTATTCAACTCAAGTATAGATAAGAAACCAGAGGACTTAATAGAGAGCTTGAAATCTGTTGCAAAGACAAATGCCGAGAAAGCAAGCTTACCAGCTGTTGAGAGGAAGTTAGACCTCCTCATAAACAGGAAAGTCTTACATACCTATACTAAGCCAGAATTCCAGACGCTGTTGGAGCCGGGCAAGCTCATAATAGTTGATTTTAGCAACGTTGTAGACAGTGTTGAGGCATCTTTCAAGACATACTACATGATAAAGAGCATGTTCCAGCTTAGGAAGGAGGAACTCTGCCCACCAACTATTGTTTTTGTTGAGGAGGCCCACAACCTATCTCCGGAGAGAGTGCAGAGGAGAGAGAGCGCTGGAAAGGAGCTCATAGAGAGAGTTGCGAGGGAAGGCAGGAAGTTCGGCCTCTCTCTAGCTCTCATAACGCAGAGGCCCGCCCACCTCAGCCAGACAGCGTTGAGCCAATGCAACAGCCAGGTATTTTTCCGCATAACTAATCCTAACGACCTCCAATACATTAAGAATGTCTCAGAGAGCGTGAGCGATTCATTAGTTAGGAGCCTCCCCTCCCTTGATACTGGAGAGGCATTTATCACTGGCGAGGCAGTAAGAGTGCCTATATTTACCAAGGTTAGGGAGAGGGAGAGAGAGTGTCAGCATAGCGAGCTTACATTGGAGGAGATGGTTGCCAAGTATTTGGAAGAGAGAAAAAAGAGGAAGGAGGAGGCAGCGGACCTCCTCTAAGCTATGCTTTCCATCGTAGGGACAGTGTGATAGCTTTTTAAATCCAACTGCCTTATAGTATAGAATCCTAAAACTCTTTGTTTTTAATTAGACTACTAATTTAGAGGCTGATATGGTGTCATTATCTGATATTGAGAAAGTTGTCCATGCGACATTTGATGGCGTTACTAAGGTTGAGCTTTGGGGCTCTCTTGTTGCCGTTTTTGTTAGGGATTTTGGAGAGTACTACCAGAACAGGGAAAAGATAAGGGAGCTTGCCAACGCTCTCAAGAAGAAAATAGTTGTTAGAGGAGACCCCAAGAAAAGGAAAGAACCGGAGAGGACAGCTGAGCTTATCAAAAGCCTTGCAAGCGATGCTGGCATAACAAACATATGGTTTGAGCCCCAATTTGGCGAGGTGCACATAGAGGCATACAAGCCAGGCCTCGTAATAGGGAAGCAGGGGAGCAACCTCAAGCAGATAGCAAGAGAGAGCGGCTGGAGCCCAGTTGTATTAAGGACACCTACTATGCCGAGCTTTACGATAGAGGGAGTTAGGAAATCGGACATCTCCAACGCTGAGGACAGGAAGAAATTCCTTACTAAGATAGGGAAGAAGTTGCTCAAACCAACTCCAGAGACATCGTGGGTTAGGGCAGCGATGCTCGGAGCATTTAGGCAGGTTGGCAGGAGTTCCGTCCTAATACAGACTAAGAACAGCCGCGTCCTCATAGATGCGGGCGTTCAGACGGGCCTCAATCCAGCTACTGCCTCTCCAGAGGACCTCTACCCTTACATCAACATGCTCGGTTTCCCGATCAATGAGCTTGATGCCGTCATAATAAGCCACGCACACATGGACCACACTGGTTTTCTGCCATTCCTATTCGCTGCTGGCTACGAC
>RFJG01000058.1 GCA_003694965.1 Methanobacteriota archaeon
CATACCCTCCTGTTATGACTTGGACGAATGGCTCAGGGTAGGTAACAGAAGCTACGAGAGGTCCCAATAGGAATGCCAGGCTTATTATGCCCGTTCCTAGGACTTTCTTTTCCTTGAATTTCACCACCAAAGGCAGTATAAAGAATGAAAGACTTGCCGGTATTGTTATGAGGACATACTTCATTATGTTGGCGATGGCGTTGTATATACCTACCTCTCTGGCTCCATATATAATTCCTATGAATGCTATGTCCGTCCATATCATTATGGCAGAAAGAGCAGATATTATGTAGAAGAGCAGGCCCCCTTCTATGTTCTCCTTGATCTTAGCAACTGTTTTCTTAATGTCTTCTATTGATGGAACCTTCCTAATCAATGGCAGGAAGAGGAGGCTGCTTAGTACATAGAGAGTAGTGTTAGCTATTGCTATGAGCATAAAATCCAGCTTTCCCAACAAAGCTCCATATGCCACTATGGAGAGTTTACCCAGGACTCCCAACACCGTTGATATTATAGAGAGGCGGAGCTCAAAGCTGCTAAAAAGAAGGGCTGAGCTTGGCCCAAGAGTTGTTGTTATAGCTCCCATTAAAGACAAGTCTAACGGCTGTGAGAAGCCGGCTAATGAGAAGACAATGTAGTAGAGTAGCAAGGAAGGGAGGAATAATAACAATACTATGCTGGAAAAGTATGTGCCCACTTTCTCTTTTTTTGTTTTGGGCATTATGTAGAACATTGTATTCATAGGAGCTTGCAGTATTATTCCACCTATCATTATGAGTGATAGCCAGAAATAGTATGTTCCAACATCTTCTGTTGATGCATAGCGAAATATGATGATGGCGAAGAGCAAGCTCCCTATGAAACTTATGGCACTTCTTATGGTGTTTGCTCCTGCGCTCTTAACCTCTATCATCTAAGACCCCTCAATCTTGCTATTGAAAACCCTTATTATCTCTCCAGCCCTTTTCTCTCCTACGCCCTCTACCTCCATAAGTTCTTCTTTTGTGGCATTGGCCAACATCTTAATTGTTCCGAACCTCTTTAAGAGTAACTTTGCCAGGACAGTGCCGACCATTGGCAAGGATGCAACAGCGCTTATTACCTGCTCTTCTCTTGTCTTTGGCTTTTTCTTCAGCACTATGACAGTCCTTTCCTTATCTTTCAATTTTGTCATAGCTGCCAATATTGTGGCTGTCTCCTCTATATTAGCACTCCACATAAGGCTTATTCCCATATCTAACAATCTTGCCTTGGCAGCAGCTACTGCAACATCACTAACTCCTCCTTCACATACTCCCTCAACGATAATGGCTCTATGCTCATAATTCTCCCTAAGCTCTTCTGCTTGCCTAAACAAGCGGCCATCAACTATGGAGGAGTGGAAGTCTTCACATTTCTTCCTCTCCAATGCTAACTTCCCTATTACATAGTCGGCAACAGCGAGCTTCCTTACGACTATGTTGCTCCCCCTATTTTCCAGCATCTCCCTAATCTCCCTTGGCTCATTGACATCCACGACAATATCTGGGTTTTCCAACAGCGTCTGTTTCATTAAAGGAACCTCGCCATCTCCTCTATCTCGTCAAAGCGCACAGCGCACCCACTATATTTTGCTTTATACAAAGCTGCTACAAAAGCATCGTGGCTCGCATCGCCAAATTTCTCAAAATAGCCTGCTTTGTACGCAACAGCCAACAACTCAGTGCTCCTGAATACACTAAGGCCTCTAACGTGCTGCTCAAATGTCCTATAAACTTTCTTGTCAAAATCAACATCAACACCCAGTTCCTCTTCAAAATGCTTCTGTATGGTAAAAGGAGCTTCTATCAATAGTCTTGTTGTCCTCTCATCTATGAGCAATCTATCTATCCTGAGCGTGTTCGCAACAGAGATTAAGTCTGTTTCTCCCGGGTCTATCAGGTGTATTTTTCTCCCCTTTATGCTAAATATGTTATTGGCTAGGTCCATAAGCTCTTCTGTCATATCCTCAGTGTCTGCATCTATCTCCTTAAGCACCTCATTATCTAGCATTCTCTTTATTCTCAAGGCAGACATCCTGTATGCCTTCATCTCCATTGATAAGGGCCTATCTACTATCTCTTTTTTGACATCAGGCGTTATGTAAAAATCCACCCCGTATTTTTTAGACAAGAAAGCAAAGAGGCCTCCAAAACAACTATCAACAAGCGTTATTATAGAGGAGGAGTCGCACAAGAAAGCCTTTTCCATCATTCCACCCCAACAAAAGAGAGGATTTCCTCAACACGCTTCTTTACTGGCACCTCCTCTTTAACCCTGTCAAACATCATCGTCTTGCCGGCATAAGATAATACCTCTTCTTTCGCTATGCCGAAGAGTTTCACGACGCTGCTCAATGACATCCCCTTCGCATAGAGTGTTGCTGCCATCTTTACCTTGCTCTTTGTTATGAGGCTGAATATGTAGCGTGGATCTTTGCTCTCCATCTCAACGAGCTCTTTCTTCACTTCTCCAACACCTATGCTAACTTCGCCATTCTCGCTCATTTTCAACAATATCTGTTCTATGTGGTCCATATGTTTATTGTACTTCTTATCCCCAAATTTCCTCTTTGAGAGTATCTTGGAGAGCGCATATGTTATGATTGCCAAGGATATAGCTTCTTTTTCTCCACTTATTATCAATGAATTTAGGACTTTGTCATTAAGTTTCCTCATCCTTCTGGCGTTTCTTGAAGCAAAGGCTTCGTAGATTGACCTCAGGAGTCTCTTATCTATTCCTGCCATGAAACCCTATTATGACAATAAATTTAAATGCACTCTTTCCGCCTTAGCAACAGTTCCTCTGCTCTCCTTTTTGTAATCCTTGACTGCCCTCCACACCCCTATGAAGCTGCCACCAACACTATAGACGGCTATGGGAAGGCCGTTCCTAATGTTTCCAAAAACTTCCATAATGCCAGGAGCATAGAGAGGAGCTCCCCTTGCCATATTCTTAGCTGCTTTGTTATTGACGACAACCTTAGCTAGTGAGCTCTTCCAAAAAATCTCCCCAGCTCCGAGCAAGATGCTATCCAACAACTTGCTATCTCCTCTATCATGGAGTAACTTGGCATCAACTACTTTTTGCATAATAACTGCATCCTTCTCTTCTATGCCTGCTGTTTCAACTCTTCTCAAATCAACCATACT
Organism: Methanobacteriota archaeon; assembly: GCA_003694965.1. Classification (GTDB taxonomy): domain Archaea; phylum Micrarchaeota; class Micrarchaeia; order Anstonellales; family J096; genus J096. The sequence continues at coordinate 3,171 of RFJG01000058.1, forward strand.
GCCTCCCATGTCCTCACATAGCACTCTTATATATGTTCCCTTCTCAACTCTTGCCTTAAATAAGGCGAACTTCCCATCCTCGCTTAACTCCAGAAGTTCAAGAGAATAGACCATTCTTTTCCTTCTCCTCCTCGCAACAGCTGCTTCCTTAGGAGGTAGTTGTTCAATAACGCCAGTAAGCGATGAGAAGAGCCTCTCTACTCCTTCTTTGTTTTTCTTTTCCTTGAACTCAACTATGCCCACATATGTTTTGGGCATCTCTGTCAAGAACCGTAGCAGCCTCGCACTCCTACCAAGGGCAACTACGAGGACTCCGCTAACCTTAGGGTCGAGGGTTCCTCCGTGGCCAGCCTTTGTTGAGAACAGCCTCCCTATTATGGCACTAACTTCGTGGCTTAGCAAGTTGGGGGGCTTATCTATTATGAGGAAACCTTCCCTTACCTTATTTTCAAGCCTTTCTTGTTGTGGGCTCCACATGCTTTATAGAAACCTTCCTTTCCTTGTTGCCAACCTTAACTAAGAGCATATTCCTATCCACTACATCAACAACCTCTGCTTCCTTCCCTGCTTCTGAACCTCTCGTAATTATAACTACTCTCCCTTTTTCTATTGCTGCCATAAGAATCACACAAGACTTTTCCATAGAATATTTAAAAAACCTTTACACATACTCCCTTCCATGAGTAGAGGTAGTAGGAGCAGTAGTGGAAGCAGTAGAGGCAGTAGGGCAACCAAGAAAGCATCAAGCAGGACACTAAATAATAGTGAAAATCAAGGACGGGCTATTGCTGATGGCTCCCTCATTTCTGAATTAATAAGAACGCAGAGGAAGGAGATAACAGAGCACTACATTTACTTAGGGGTTGCGAAGAGCATCAAAGATAAGAAAAATAAGGAAGTAATAGAGCACATAGCTGCTGATGAGCTAAAACACTACAACATACTCAAGAAGATAACTAAGAGGGATGTTGGCCCTTCATTCTTGGAGCGCCTTCTCTATTCCATCCTTACATTGGTATTTGGCTTCACATTCTCCCTCAAGCTACTGGAGAGGGGAGAGCACATGTCTAGAAATACTTATGAGAGGCTCTCAAAGACTTATCCTGAGTTGGCGGTTTCTTTCAAGGATGAGGAAATTCACGAGAGAACTCTCCTCAAGCTTCTCAAAGAAACAAGAGTAGTGTATGCCAGCGATGTTGTCTTAGGCCTCAATGATGCCCTTGTTGAGTTGACGGGAGCTTTGGCAGGGTTAACATTCTCTCTCAATAATAGCAAGCTCATAGCTCTTAGTGGCTTGGTTGTTGGCATAGCTGCATCATTATCTATGGCTGCCTCCAACTACCTTTCCTCAAGGGAGGAAGATAATGAAGACAAGACTCCCCTATCTGCAGCCCTCATAACGGGCGTTGCTTACTTTGTAACGGTCCTATTGTTAGTTTTACCTTATTTGCTCCTCCCAGAGCCGACAGTTGCTTTTTGGTTTATGGTAGCCATAGTCATTTCAATAGTTGCCACCTATAACTTCTATATATCAGTTGTCAAGGAGGTTCCTTTCAAGAGCAGGTTCTTGGAGATGGCAATCGTCTCAGGCTCTGTTATGCTCATAAGCTACTTAGTTGGCATAATCCTCAAGTCTTATCTGGGAGTTGAGGTGTAGCGTATATCCCTGAACGATGTGTAGGAAAGAAACAGGAGCAGGCTTCTCTACCCTACCACATTTATAAACATTACTGTTAATTAATAGAAAGACCCGTTGGACCACTCTTGTGAGTGGGAGGGTGGTGATATAATGGACTTTAAGAAAGATGTTATTGTAGCAGCTCTTGAGAAGGCTCTTGCCTCAAAAGGCAAGAGGAAGTTTAAGCAGAGCGTAGAGTTTATAGTGAACTTCAGGGGCATAGACTTCAACAAGCCTGAGAACAGACTTAATGTAGAGGTCAAGCTCCCGAAAGGCAGGGGCAAGGAGAACAAACTCGTCGTTGTTGGCGATGAGAGTGCTCTCCACGAGCTGAAGAAGGATTTTCCCGACCTCTTGACATTTACGCCAAAGGATGTTGAAGAGATGGACAAGAAGAAGGTTAAGCTCCTAGCAAAGGACCATTTATTCTACGCTTTCCCAAAGAACATTGCAGTTGTTGCTAAGAATTGGGCAAAGATACTTGGGCCAAGGGGGAAGAGCCCGAGGCCACTTGTTGGAAACCCCAAGGAAGCCATAGCAACAGCAAAGAACACTGCCAGGGTAGCAACAAGAGGGAAGAACCTCCCAACAGTCCATACTGTTGTTGGTTCAGAAGATATGGATGCATCAGATATAGCTGAGAATATCCTTGCAGTAGTGGAAACAATGAAGAAGAAAATAGCCACAACGAACATAAAGAGCGCATTCGTGAAGTTGAGCATGGGCTCCCCTGCGAAGGTTGGTGAGTAATATGGAGAATGAGAACAGGAAGACAATTGTGGAGAAGGCAAAGAAGGTGGAAGAACTAAAGAGCAATCTCTCGCAATACAAGGGCTGGATACTCCTAAATC
>RFJG01000059.1 GCA_003694965.1 Methanobacteriota archaeon
GCTATAGAAGGACTCGTTGTAAGGACATCACGCAATGGTAGAGGACACTCTCTAACAGTGGCAACAAAAGAAGGGCAACACAAGATAATAGCTGATAAACAGGTAGAGGAGGACAGCATAGTCAAGCTTTCTCCCACTGATGCTCGCAACAATAAGTTCTCTGTTATTGAGCATTGGAAAGCCAGCGAAGGAGAGATAAGAGACCTTCTTAATGATATAGAAAGCTCCTTCATCCCAAAAGCTCAGCCATTGTTTAAGGAAGCTGAGGATGTTGCCAGGAAGATATGGGGAGCACATATCCTCAACAGGCAAGCAGTGATGAGGTTCCATAACGACGCTGATGGCATATCAGCCGCTCTCATAATGGCAGAATTCTTCCAATCATACAAACAAGCGCAACAGAGCCCTACATACAGTGACAGAGATGCATTCTATGATTTGATGACCCTAAGATATGGGAGAGCTCCTATGACTCTGTTCTTGGATTTCGGCTCCTCCACTTCTTATGATTTGCTCCGTGCTGAGAATGTTGAGGTTGTTGTAGTTGACCACCACCCCGTGAACAGCGAGATAGAAGGAGTAGTCTTGGCTAATCCAACATTACATAACATAACTGAACAGACAACTGGCTATGTTTGTAACAACATAGCTAACATGTTGGGCAAGGATTTTCCATTCTTGGCAGGCGTCTCTCTTGCTGGAGATAAGAGCACGTTGCCATATACAGAGGAGGAGGCAAAGACAGCTCTTGCTCTTGATTACACGGCCTTCTATACAGGCTATGGCAACACATTCAACCTCTACAAGGACATTGTCAAAGATAGGCATCTTATGGAGACAATATATGACAAGGCAAGGGACAAGATGGAGGAAGCAAAGAAAGAACTCTTACCCCAAGTAAAGAAGTTCTCCAACAGCCTCTCCCTCTACTATTTTGATGCTGAGTCTGTGGGGCAGAGAAGAGAGTTCCCGGCTACGGGCAAGCTCGCCTCCATGCTGGCAGATTCCATAGAGGAGCCGGCAGTCATAATGGCATATACGGGAAGGATGTTCTCGTTTAGGCTCTCCAAGAAGGACATATTTGACCTCGCCGCCTTTGTAGAGCACTTGAAGAAGACGATCTCAGCAATAGAAGGTGGAGGCGGTCACGGGAACGCTGCCAGCATAAGGATAAGAGACCCTTCAATGAGGGATGCCGTCGTCTCCGCAATTATAGAGGAGTTCAAAGAGTTCCACCACCGAAGCCTTTCTTAACTTAATCAGCCGAAGACCCTATCATCACTGCTCAGATACGGTAGTGTCATCACATAGCTACTATGTTGATGGAAACTTAAAAAACTGCTCTTTTCACCTAACTTTTTAAACCCTTCTCTCATAAATTTATGTTGCAGCGGCCATAGGAGGGTGGTAACGCCTGTTCCCATCCCGAACACAGAAGCTAAGCGCCCTCACGGTGGTCTCAGTACTGAGCTATGCTCGGGAAAAGCCACTGCTGCTGCACCTAATAATTCTCTTTATAAAACATTTCTTACTTCTTAATAGTTATGTCAACGCAAGCAGAGGAGATCGTCAACAACTATATAATAAGGGATGAGGAGCCACTAGCTCCTTCATTCGATAAAGCATATGCTGTAGCATCTTCTCTCGCTAAGAAGATCCACAATGTAACTTATACTGATTCAATGAGCAAGACAGATGCGCTCTTGAGAAACTACTACTTATCAACAGCATCTAAGAAACTCTACACCTCTTTTATGTCAATAGATTTGAGGAACTTTACTATGTTGAGCCACGAAAGGAGCACTGACGAGATATCTAGGCTCATAACCTCTTTTAGCTATTCCATATCTAACTTGGTAAGTGCTTGCGGTGGCCATGTTCTTAAGTATGTTGGCGATGCCGTCCTCTCATTTTTTCCTACAAGGGAGCCTTCTTCGTCTGTAAAAAGAGCCCTAATAGCCTCTGCTTCCATATCAAGATTTATGAATAATGCCTTCCTACCAGAGTTTAAGAGGCTCTCGTTGAGGACAAATTATGGCATAGGTGTTGATTTTGGGGAGAGTGCCATAGTAAAAGTCGGCTCAGCTTCTAGCAAGCTTCACTATGACCTTATCGGGAAGCCAATAAATGTCAGTGTAAAACTGCAGTCAATGGCTCTTAATGGGCAGATCCTCATAACAGAGAGGGCAAGCACATTTTACAGAGGAGAGGGAACTTTTTCTCCTTTCTCTTCTTATGAGAAGCACCCTTCTGGAATATCGGGAGCGTTGTTAAAAGCGAAGAACCTTATATTCCGAAAAGAGAGGCCCGACAACATACTCTCCTTCTCTCCTCCCTCCTATACAAAAGAATAGAAAATAGCCGTTACATTTTTTGCCTTACTTTTCCGAATATCTCAGAAACCTTGAGGAATTCCTTTTCCTTTCCCCTACTGAGCAAGTCGAGCCTTATCTTCCTCACTGCCTTGTCTACGAGGAGCGCCTCTTTTTTGTCCAGTTTTTTCCTCCTCCTACTTATAGTCTCGAGCATTTTTATGGCATCTCCTGTCTTAGAGATTTTGAATTGACTGCTCAATTCATACAAC
>RFJG01000060.1 GCA_003694965.1 Methanobacteriota archaeon
CTATTGCCTTCATTTTACCGTCTATGCCTCTCTTCCCAAACCCGCCAGGGATTATTACTCCGTCATAGCCTCTAAGCTTATCTTCTGTTATGTCTTCTGCATCTATGAATTCAACAATTGGCACGGCATTGCTCTCAGTCCCTGCGTGGACTAGCGCTTCCCTCAGCGATGCATAAGAATCAACTTGCTTAACATACTTTCCAACAACCCCTATCTTTACTTCCTTCCCTCTATTTATCCTGCTTGCCCTTTCTTTCCAAGCCTGTAGTTGTGGTTTCACATCTATTTTGAGATGTCTAGCTAGTGCATTATGAAGTCCTTCTTTTTCTAGGAATAAGGGCAATTCGTAGACATTCCCAACTTCCAAGTCGTTGAATACATCGCGCTCTTCCACATTGCAGTAGGATGCGATCTTCTTCTTAGTCTCTATGTCCATTTCCTTGTTTGTCCTCGCTATGATGATGTGAGGCGTTATCCCCATCCTCAGGAGGATCTTGTTAGCTTGTTGCGTTGGCTTTGTCTTGAGCTCTCCATAAAGGTCTGGCAAGTGCGTTAATTGTATGAACAGGACATCATCTTTTCTTGATAGTTGTCTCAGCGCTTCTATGAAATAGCTGTTCTCTATGTCGCCAACAGTTCCTCCCACCTCTATCAACGAGATGTCGCTGTTGGAGGCGTTCCTCCTTATGTGCTCTATTATGTAGTCCGTAACATGTGGAATGAACTGCACATCCCTGCCCAAGTAGTCTCCTTTTCTTTCCTTCCTTATTATGGAAGAGAATATTTTCCCTCCTGTCAAGGAGCTATTTCCATCAAGAGAGATGTCTAGGAATCTCTCATATGTGCCAAAATCAACATCAACCTCGCTCCCATCACTGAGGACAAAGACCTCCCCGTGCCTAAACGGGTTCATAGTTCCGCAATCCACATTCAAGTAGCCGTCGAATTTCAACATAGAAACAGTGTAGGAGGAGCTTTTGAGCATCTTTCCGATGGAGGCAGAGAGAACTCCCTTGCCCAATCCAGACATAATTGAGCCAAGTATTGCGATGTATTTTGGCATATTCCTATTGAAAGGGAAACCATTAAATTAATGACTTAGTTGCTTTTTTATTCCTACTCTTATAATATAAAGTTTTCCTTCTATATGCTTTTTTTATGGAGCGCATTCTTATTGTTGGAGGAGCTGGGAAATTTGGCACATACTACACAAGGCTCATGAAAAAGCTAGGCTATGATGTTTCCATCATCTCCTACTCTTCTGAGCACACAAAATCCTCTGCACAGCATTTAGGAGTATCCTATATAACATCTCCTGAGGAGGCATCTTCATTTGATACTGTTGTGTTCTCAACGCCTTTAGATAAGACACCAGAGATTATTAAGGAATATGAACCGTATCTCAAGGAAGGTACCTTTGTCTTTGACCTCTGTAGCGTGAAAACACAAGTTGTCCCGGTCTTAAAAAACTTGAAACAAGGCATTGAAGTTGCTTCCATACATCCAATGCACGGTCCCGGCATAAAATCTCTGAGGAATATCAACATGCTGGCTATTCCAATAAGGCCATCCTCCAACTATGAAGAGCTAAAGGAGGTTATGACAAAGAGGGGAGCGATATGGACAGAAACAGATGCCAACAAGCACGATGAGCTAATGGCATATCTCCAAGCATTCGTGCATTTCTATGCCTTGTGCGGAGCAACATTTTTCCAGAAATTAAACATTGTTGAGCTTATGGATTTCGCTTCTACTAATTTTGAGTTAGTTTATCATACAGCAAGCAGGATAGTGTCGCAGAATCCAGAACTCTATTCTCAATTGCAGGAGCTCAACCCCTATGCCAACAAGGTTAGGGAGGACTTTGCTTCTCTTGTCAATTCCTTGAAAGACAGTCCAAGAAAAGCTTTCTTCGATGCCTACGACGCTGTTCCCAACAAGCAGAAGATACTAAACACGACGAACTTAATGATAAATACTCTCGTAGACAACATATCAACGACAATAGCTGCCCTTGGCCCAGAGGGGACATTCTCCGAGCTCGTGGCTGACTATGTATTGAGATACATAAGGGGCCATCCTAAGAAGAAATTCTACCCCAACTTACTCTCCATATTCAAGTCTGATGCCGATGTCCTCGTCGTTCCTGTTGAGAACACTGTTGGCGGCACTGTGATGGATGCTATGGATTTTATCCTCAACAACCCCCGCAACATCTTCTTGGAGGTAATACTGCCCGTGCACCAGAGCCTCGTTTCCTTACCAGGAGAGACTGAAATAAAAAGGATATACTCTCATCCACAGGCGTTGGCTCAATGCAGCACATACATAAAGAAGAATTTTCCAGAGGCTCAGACAATAACCACTAAGAGCACATCAGAGGCTATAGAACTACTCGCTAAAAAGAAGTTAAGAAACACGGCAGCGATAGGTAGGGGAGATTATGCCAAGAGCCTTGGCTTACAGATAATAGAGCCAAAGGCAGAGCAGATAAAGAACAATAGGACGAGGTTCTGGCTTCTTGGCAACCCTTCTCTGAGGGATATAGAGTCTAGTAAGTGGAAAACGAGCATAATTGTGTGGGGCAATGTTGACAGGCCCGGCCTCTTGAGAGATGTGTTAGACATATTCGCGAAGAACTCCATTAACCTTACGAGGATAGAGTCGAGGCCTTCAAGGACGCGGTTAGGGGCTTACAAGTTCTTCCTGGATTTCGAGGCAAAATCAAGAGAAGAGGATGTTATGAAGTTGGAGGAAAGTCTCAATGGAGAAGTGACATTCAAGCTGCTCGGTTCCTACCCTGTCATAGAGTTGAAGGAAAGCGATTTAGGGATATAAAATAACTAGCCCTCTATTTAAATAACCCTTTCCTATCTTATTTTATGGAGTTGGAACTTGCTAAAATAAGGGAGAGGCTGGATAGGGCTGCTGACAGGCTTATGTTAAGGTTAAGGGATAGGACATACTTTCCCCAGAATCTAAGAGTATATGAGAAGGATGGCATAGAGATAAGAGGGAAAGAAGGAGTGTCTTTTGCGGAGTACGCATTGGAGGAGCTGGAAAAGTTCCATGCCAAGCTCGGCCGCTTTAGGTATAAAGACCAAGTGCCTTTGATTTACAAACCAACTAAGGATGAATGCCCAGTTGAGAGAGACATCCCAGAAGAGCCCATATGGGACATACACATAGAGCTGAAAGACAAGCTTTTCCCCACCTATGTGGAGCTAATAAAGACGATATGTAATGAGGGGGATGATCCAACGACGTATGGGGAGACTGTCTACTGCGATGCTGATGTCCTCTATCTCCTAGCTGACAGGATACAAGTTGGCCGCTATGTTGCGGAAGCCAAGCTCAGGGAAGATCCCTCTATAGCGGACATAGTCAATAACACAGATGAGCTTAGGGCAAGACTTACTAGGAAGGACAGGGAAAAAGTTGTCATACAAAAAGGAGAGGATTTGGCTGAGAGATATGGATTAACGAGGGAGCTCGGAGCTAAGCTTTTCAGGACAATAATAGACCTAACACTTGGCTTGGAGGTTGATTACCTAAAGAAGAGGGCCGTCTGATTTTTTACATAGCTCTCTTATCTCCTCTATTGAGAGCTGCCAAGGCCTTTTCTCCCCTATGCTGGACGGACTTTCAACGATATTCCTAACTTTCTTGTTTTTTTGGGAAAAGAGCCTCCTTATTAGTTCTTCACATCCTTCCAACCTTCTCTTTTTCTTTTCCAGTCTTATGACACAGCTCTCAACCTTTGGAGCTGGCCTAAATGAGCTTGCCTTGAGGCAGAACAACTTCTCTATGTGGTAGCTGTCTTGACTGTTGACGCTCAGCCTGCCGTAGCTTTTTGTTCCAGCCTTTGCGAGCATTTTTTCAACAAATTCTTTTTGGAGCATCACTACTGCTTTTTCAAAATCCCAATCATAGAGCCTAAATACTATCGCTGATGATATATAGTAAGGCAGGTTACCAACAATGACATCAACCTTGAACGGCTCAACATCTAAGAAATCCTTCTCAATTACCTCTGCTTGTGGGAACTTTTCCTTGAGCTTAGCAGCTAGCTCCTTGTCAAGCTCTATTATGTAGAGTTTCTCTACTCTAGTGTAGAGGTGCTTCGTAAGTGCTCCTCTTCCTCCCCCTATCTCTAGGCAGCTACCATAAGCCTCGCCCGCTATTTTTCTGGCAGCCCCATCATTTATGAGGAAGTGCTGCCCAAGTCTTTTTCCCATATCTTCACTAATCTTTGCCACGCAACAATATAAAACTTTCTCACGAAAATCTCGCTATGGATATAGAAAGAAAGATTGAGCTTGTTGCGAAGAGGCCAACAGAAGAGGTCGTTACTGTTGAGAGGTTAAGGGAGTTGTTTGAGACTGTGGAGAGACCAAAGCACTACCTAGGTTTTGAGATAAGCGGGTTTGCGCACATAGGTTATCTTTCCCTGGCTATCAAGATAAGGGACTTTATGGAGGCTGGCATAAGGCCGACATTATTCTTTGCCGACTACCATAGTTGGATAAACAAGAAGCTTGGAGGAGACATAGAGCTCATAAGGAGGGTAGCCTTAGGATATTTCAAGCACGTATTCGTGGCTATGGGCATAGAAGAGGAGAAGGCAGAGTTTATCTTAGCGAGTTCCATATATGACAAGGATTATTGGAAGAGAGCATTGGAGATAGCCAATAACACAACCCTATCCAGGGTTATGCGCTCCATAACAATAATGGGAAGGAAGGAGAGCATGAACATACCCTCAAGCTTCATATTCTACCCCATTATGCAGGCAGCGGACATATTTGAGCTTGATGTTGACATAGCGCACGCGGGAATGGACCAGAGGAAAGTGCACATGCTCGCCATAGATGTGGCAGACAAGTTAGCTCTCAAGAAGCCCGTAGCTGTCCATAACCACCTCATACCTTCTTTGCAAGGAATGGACAGGATGAACCCCGAAGAAACAAAGATGAGCAAGAGCAAGCCAGATAGCGCACTCTTCCTACACGAGAGCGAGGAGGAGATAAGGAGGAAAGTGAAGAAGGCATACTGCCCAGAGGGAGTTGTTGACAACAACCCCGTCATAGATGTTGTTGAATGGCTCATACTTAGGAACGATGATGATGTCCTCAACATAGAGAGGCCAGACAAGTTTGGGGGCAACCTCACACTAACACTCAATGAGCTTAAAGAAACATACTCCCAAAAGAAACTCCACCCCCTTGACCTCAAGAATGCTGTCGCTGATTGGTTTGTGGAAACCCTTAAACCAGTTAGGAGCTACTTTGAGAGGCATAGGGAGTTGATAGAAGAGATGGAGAGAGCTCGCATAACCCGTTAGTCGGTGCAACTTTTTGTGAAGAAAGCTGAGAGCTTTTTTAGGGCTCTCCTCTTCTCATTACTCTCTATTTTTGCCTCCTCCACACTGTTTTTTAGCATCTCTATGTTCTCATCATAGAGCTCCCTGTCAACGGGGTAGGGTATGCCGTCCTTGCCGCCATGGGCATAGCTGTATTTTACGGGGTCTCTCCAATCCAGCTCCTCTCCATAAATAAGGTTTGCTATGAGCGCAAGCGCCCTTATCTTCTTAGGGCCTACTCCCCTGAATGTCATAACCTCTTCATAGCTTGTTGGCTGGTATTCGTAGAGTTTGGCAAACATCTCAACATCCCTCTTGCTTATGTCAACATCTCTTATGTCGTGCCTCCTCGGCATACTGAGGTCATCCTCGAACAACATCCTCTGCCCGCGCATGGAGTTCCAAGCTCTTATGGCATAGTTGTCCTTGATTATGTCCAGCATTGTCTTCCTCAACATGGCACTTTTCTTACTTACTGTGTTAAGTGCCTCTCTCTTGATCCCTGCTATGTTCTCCTCATCTCTGTATAGCTCATTGGAGCCATGCCAGTGATACCTCCTAGCAAAAGAGCTTATTTTGTTCATTCCTTGGTCTATCACAACATAGTCCTTCCCATCAGTTATTGTCGATGCGATGTAGAGAGAGTAGCCGTCATCTATGCCCTTGGAGAACAGAGAGTGCACTAAGTAGGCATTATCTCCAATCTCTTCTTGTTCTGGCGTTGCTTCCTTCATTTTCTTTCCCTTTCCTCCAAAGACAGAGATTTCCTCTCCCTTGTAGCCCTCTCTTATGGCAGCTATCGTTGTTGGAGTAGTGCCAGAGCTGTGCCAATCAAAGCCAAGAACGCACGCGAATGCCTGGAACCAAAAAGGAGATGCCAACCTTTTTAGGAACTCGCCTGTGCCGTATTCGTCTATTATTAATTCAGTTATCACCCCTGCCATCTTCCTCATTCTTGAAAATAGCCAAGGAGGAGCCTTCCCTGGATGGAGAGGTAGTTTGGCACTTCTCATATAGTAATGTTGCTCTTTCCTCTTAATAATCTTTTTGAAATACCGCTAATTTCCCTCCTGAAAAATATTAGAGAGAGCAGGCTATTAACTAAGAAGGCAGTGGCAAGGGCAACAACAGAGTAGAGGAGGGCATTCCCATCACTCTCAAAAGATGTCGGCAGGAATGAGCGCGCATAGAACATAGAAGCTGTGACAAGCAGGAGCTGGCCCACTACCTTTAATGAAACAATCCTGCTGACCTCTTTTACAGCTCTTACCATCATCCATACATATATGAGGGATGCAAGAGAGGAGCCAAGGGCAACTCCTACAAGGCCCAACCCAAGAGATACGGACAGGAGGTAGTTTAGTGCTATGTTAAGCACTACGCTCAATGACAAGTAGAGGAGTATCCTTCTGTCTTGCTTTCCTAGGAAATACTGCACAAACAGTGCTTGAAGGGGCATTACGAGCATCGCAGGAACAAAGTAGTAAGCAAGGCTTGAGAACTCACCATACCCTCCTGTTATGACTTGGACGAATGGCTCAGGGTAGGTAACAGAAGCTACGAGAGGTCCCAATAGGAATGCCAGGCTTATTATGCCCGTTCCTA
>RFJG01000061.1 GCA_003694965.1 Methanobacteriota archaeon
TAATTTCTTCTGGTACTCCTTCCATTTCCATCGTAATCTCTTCTACCATTTTCTTATCAAGGGAAACCTTTCCATCGAAGATTATATCAAGACTTCTTGTGCTGACTTTATCACTATAATAGCTCATATTTCTCTTGTGGTTAGAATAGTATTTAAATGTATGTAACATTCCCAACACCTCAATCACAACACTCTGTTGATCTCCATAGGAGAGGCACTTTATGTACAACACCTTTTTAAAGATTAGATAAGAATAGGGTTTGGTGATTCTTATGGATGGGAAGAATGATTCTATGAATGGGATGGTCCAAAAACTCAAGACTGGAACGACGACAGTGGGCATAGTGGCCAAGGATGCGGTAGTCATAGCTGCTGACAAGAGAGCTACTATGGGCAACTTCATAATGAGCAAGGATGTCGTGAAGATAATGCCGTTTGCTCCGCATATGGCAATGACTCTCTCCGGCGCTGTTGGAGACAACCAAGTCCTGGCAAGGTGGATGGCCTTGGAGGCAAGGAAATACAGAGTGGAGCACGAGAAGCCTATGCACCCACACGCTGCGGTAATCTTGTTATCTAACATACTATCAAGCTCTCGCTACTACCCCTATTGGGTTATGAACCTCCTGGCTGGCTTCTATGAGGGCAAGGGTTATCTCTACAGCGTTGACCTCATAGGAGGAGTTAGTGAGGAGAAGGTTGCGAGCACAGGCTCTGGCAGTGTTGTTGCCTATGGTATATTGGACAGCGGTTACAAGGAGGAGATGTCTGTTAAGGAGGCGGTTTCTCTTGCCATCAAGGCTGTTAATGCCGCTATGAACAGGGACAGTGCTAGCGGCGAAGGCGTTGATGTCTATGTCATAGACAAGAATGGCGGGAATTTCCTCGACAAAAAAGCCCTTGCCAAGCTACTAAAATAAAGGCAAATAAGGCAATAAGTAATAGTTAAAAACTGTTATTATAGTTAGTAATATATGGGTATTAAGGCTGGCAAGGTATTTAGAAGCATTGTCTCGGCAGCACTCATACTGTCCCCATCACGTGCCTTTGCTAAAGAGCCTCTAACGGATTATATTAAGGAGGGAGATGTTATCCCTATTGTTGACATCTCAACATGCTTTTATGGGCAAGAGAGCGATGATGTTGTGAGGAGAAAGACGGCAGTTGCTATGGAAGAGAGTTTGGCAAGATTTACGGATAAGGCAAGAGGCCTGTTGCTTAGGGATGTTTCTATGGTTTGTGGCGTAAAGGAGTATATGGACAAGGTTAAGGAGTTAAGAGCTTACTACATTTCTTCCAACGAGACAATTATCATAAGGCCGGACCTCTACAAAGACAGTAGGTTTGCTGATGTGATAACTCACGAGTTCTTGCACCACATCTATGATAGAGTGATGCCACTAACTGCAAGGCACTCTTTTATGGAAGCAGTATCTTATGCAATAAGCTCATTATCTCAATTAAGCAAGAGAGATGAGGAGCAGTTTTGGAACTACGTTCTTTATTTAACTGGAACTTTGGATACCTTCACAAAGACGGCCAAGACATATAGGTTTGCCCTGTCTTACATAGATAGGCACTATGCATCAATGGTTGATAGTAGGGAGAGTAATGCCTTGGCACTTTCCTTAGGCTCCCTTGTGGATTTAGTCGGTTATGGAGAGCCGATGTCCCAAGCTGTTGATGATAGCAGGGTTGCTTCTGAACTCTATGCTTATATGGGCGTTGGAGGCATAGCAGAGCCATTTGTCAAGTTTTATGAGGGCTACCTTGCTCCAGAGTACATAGGGAGGCTAACAATAAGAAGCAATAAGAAGGAATAACAAACTCCTCATAAAAAACATTAAAATATTTACGCTCCATTCATTTTATGACAGAGAAAAAGAAATTGTTGTTGATAAGCAAGGGCCTTATCGACAAGGTTAGCGGCAAAGTCAAGACATTGTCTCCCCCTGCGTGGAATGGCCTGCTCTCATTCAAGGGAAAAAGTGATATTGTCTATGAGGTGTGGGATACTGACATTGATGAAATTAACCATAGAGTAGAGGATATAATAGGAGATCCCAACATACTCGGCGGTAATGTTGGCACTCCTCACAAGGAGCCCTTTTGCAACTTACTTATTGCTGATGAGAGGTGCAATGTAGAGGATACAGCAAAGGCAATAGGAGCTGTCAATACTTACAGGAGAGAGGAGAACGGCGTCAGTGGCACAATAACAGACAACGAAGGCATAATAATGGCAATGGAAAAGAACGGCATAGATATGGGGAGTTTCAAGGACAAGACCGTTGCTATAATAGGCGCTGGAGGGGCCTCTTTGCCAGCATTGGAGGCAGTGATGAGATATAACCCTTCTGTTGTCCACGTCTATAATAGGACAGTTGAGAAGGCAGAGAGGGTAGCCAAGCATATGTCCTCCGTCTATGCTAGCAAGGGGTTCTCCTATGGAGACAATGTGTTGGCTCATGACCTCAAGGATATAGGGGATGCTCCTTTCCAGGAACTCTCCCTTGTCCTAAATGTAACGAAGCTTGGCATGGTGGGAGAATATGAGAATGGCTCAGCACTGACAAGAGAGCAGCTAGCCCTATTGCCAGATGATGCGGTTGTCTTTGATGCAGTTTATAGGAGTGCCAACAACAGCCTAGAGACTCCTTTAATAAGGATGGCAAAGGAGAGAGGCCTTAGAGCAGTGCCTGGCCATTATATGCTCCTCTACCAAGCTGTGAAGGCATATGAGTACATCTTCAAAGAGAGTCTCACCGAAGAAGAGATAGGAGTTATGCATAGCTCTATGCTCAACAGCATAAGAGGTGGTTGAGTGAGAGTGTGCATTCCAATAACAGCCAACAATGTTAGCGATGCTATAGAAGACATCAAGAAGGCTCAACAGAAAGCTGACTTATTGGAGTTGCGTATAGACTTCATAGACAACATAGATGTCAATGGAGTGGAGGAGATGCTCGCCGCAACCTCCAAGCCTGCTATTGTGACTTGTAGGAAAGCAGGAGAAGGAGGAAAGTGGAAGGGCACA
>RFJG01000062.1 GCA_003694965.1 Methanobacteriota archaeon
ATTATCCTCCAAGAGATTCACTAAGAAGTCCTTCCAGACACTTGAGACCATATTATTGATGTGTCCCAAGGACTATAAATATGATGCATTGAGCTTTTTTTCCAAGTTTTTGGAAGACGAGCAATTCTACATGTTGAGGAACAAGGGCAATTTGGGAGAGCGCATAGTAAAGCTTATAATATGGCTAAAAAAAGCAGAGGAGCACATCGATAGAGAGAACCCTTATTTTTATGGCAAGTTCCACGAATTAACTCCTATGGAGGAGCTTATGGAAAAATTCGACTATGACAGATTATTTGTTCGCTCCTACCTTATACTTGTCAAGTTAGATGTATTCAACCCCTTTCTCATAACTCCTGAGAATGCCACTAGATTAGCTATTGATGAAGGAGAGTATTGGAGTAGCCTATGGGATAATACATCTCTTCTCTTTTCCTCGGTTCCTCCTACGCACTACCATCTCCTCGTAAGCTCCATAAGGAAGTTGGCCAGGATGAGCGGCATAAGGCTAATCAATAACTCTCTCTCAGCAGTTTCCAAACTGAACTCACTAGATATAAGCATTAGGACTTCTTTTGACATTGTAGAAAACGCGATCAGGACGCGCAACCTCCCAGCAGCCCTAGAATCTCTTGACATCTTAGAGGATATAACAGATCTTGACATAGAAGACAAGCAACTCCTAATTTCAATGTTGCGCAAGACAACGAAATCATATATTGGCAGGAAGCTCTCACATAGGCTCTACTCCTTGAGGGCAATAATCCCTAACAACAAGCTCTAGCTATTCTCCCACAATAGTTACTATAATTTCCCTCTCCCTGTCTCGTGTATCGAGGTTGATTAGGCATATGTTTTGCCACGTTCCCTTGACGAGCTTTCCATTACTTACCGGCATTGTTAGGTCTTGTTGCAAGAAAGCAGCTCTCACATGACTCCTACCATTGTCGTCGTGCCAAGCCTTGTGGTGTTCATAATCTTTATTGGAGGGCGCTATTAACTCAAGGGAGGAGAGCAGGTCCTTAATGTGCCCTTCCTCGTATTCGGTTGTTATTATAGCAGCTGTGGAGCCAATTGCAAAAATAGAGCATATGCCATTCCTTACGGCGCTTTTCTCAATAGCTTTATTTATTTCCACATCTATATTCTTAACTTCTCCCTCGCTGAGCTTAAAAGAGAACCTCTCTTGATAGCTTGCCATAAGTCTCTCCATATACGGAATATTTATAAATAAGGCCATACATTAATTTTTAATATGGCAGGCAATGTTGCAGAAAGTGGAAAACTCCAAAAAGTTAACATAGGAGCTCCTTCCCAAGTTGAACTAACTTCTATTAAGAAATTCCGCGAATCTCTACCTTCACAAATTAGGAAACTCCTTCAAGATAGGCTTCAGCTATATGTCAATAATTTCAACAAACTCGCGATAAGAGATACCACGGGGAATAGCTTAGATGTGTCGCAGACAAGGCTTGATGTGGTGGGCTCTACATATAGAGCTGGAACATTGCGCATACCAATCCTTGGAGATACCCTCTATAGAGGCAGGAAAATTTCTAAGGCATATCTCGTTGCAACAAAATCCGGCAGGATATATGTAGAGGCGACGCAGCCATCCGGCAAAGTCCTTAACTTCCCCTTGGCTGATTTCACTATTGAAGGGAGCCATCTTCCCACGACTATTGACGCTGTTCTCACAAGGCCCGCAGTAAGAACCTCAGAACAGGGAAGAGAGCTTATTAATGAGGTATTGCAAGGCAAGAGGAAAGCAGCATACCTTCATTATGGCCAAGAGGACAAGGCAGTCCGTGTTGCTAAGGCCTTGAGGGATGTAGGCCTTGTTGTTAGGAGAGCTGGCAAGGACCTCTCCATAAGGCTTCCAAGAGGAGCAAAGCAAAAAGAGAAAGCACAAGTTAGGAGCCACATATATGTGGAGCTCCCAGATGTTGTCAAGCAAGTCAAGATAGCAGAGGGAGCAGTTAGCGCAACCCTCACCCCACGGGATCCGATAGCAAGGAGTGAGTGGTCTCTTGGTCCTGGTTCATTGGCCGGCCAAATAGATGCTCTGGAAGAATCTCTGAGAAGTAGGGTAGGCAACGCTCCATATTACCAGATCCCTAAGAGCGGTTTTAGTCCACGATATAGAGAGGCATTAAGGAGGTATATGAGCGATGAAGAGATAAAGATGGTTGAGGAGCTAACAAAGAAAGCAACAAGGGACCTTGATTACAGCGACATAAACGCCTTGAAGATAATGGCTGCTTATGGTGGCTATAGCGGTGCTAGGCAGGAGGTAGCAGCCATACTCGCATCCAACTACGCATTCCTCAAGAAAGAGGCAGCCAATGCTCCGTCTGTTGAGGCGTTCCTCACTGGCCTCTATGGAGAAGAGGCTGCCAAGAGGCTGATAAAGCTCGCAAAGAGCCTTACAAAAGCTGCAGCTAAATTCCGCTGGAAGAACAAAGTAAGCTGGAAAGAAGTAGCGCTGGCAATAGCTGCTATGTCAATAACAGAGACTGTTGGCCTAACATCTATAAGGAGGGGCGCTAAAGGCAGTTCATTGGTTGTTGACGGTAACAAGTTTGCCCTCTATAGGAATGTTGCATCAGGCAATTTTTACAACACATACTCCTTCGATAACCTTATCAGCAAGAATGCCTTCTTTAAAGAGGGCTCAAAAGAGGACCTGGAAGCCCACATCATAATGCCAGGTGCTGTTCTCTACAACAACAAATGGGTGGCTGGCTTCCTAGTGGCACAAGTAACTTCAGAGGGAACAACACTTTCCTTGGCAAGAGTTGAAAACAACAAGGTCGTTATCATAAAGGCTGACATATCAGTGGAGGAGGCCAACAAGGCATTCAGGGATGAGTATGGCAGGGATAGCATAGCCCTTAAAGACGGCCAAGTTACTCTGCCAGTTTCTTTCTCAACAGAGCTAGTCCTTTTCAAGAAGAGCAACGGAGCAAGGGTTGGGAGATACAGGATTCCTTATAATGCTGCAAGGAATGACGGCCAAGGGATTAGCTATGCCTCAATAGAGGCTATCCGCGGCGTTGATGATACGAGCGTCTATAAGAAAGGCAAGGAGCCCATATCGGAGAGGGCTTCCTATGGACTCTTCCAAAATGCCGACTACACAGTAGGGGGCAAGGAACCCCTGCCAATATTCATAGAGGGCTTGCCACCTCAGCAAGAAGTTGCCCCAAAGCCAACACCTAAGCCTAAATCTAAGCCAGCTCCTAAGCCAGCTCC
>RFJG01000063.1 GCA_003694965.1 Methanobacteriota archaeon
CTCTATGAAGCGGCCCTTTACATAGTGAGGTTAATAATCCTCATAAGGATGAGGAGGCCACTTACTTACTCCATTAGGAAAGCTTTTGGCTATTCAAACCTTACGTGGAATGTTGATGCATTGATAGGAGTAGCCCTATTGTTGCTGGCCTTCGCTGTTGAGCTATTCGCAGCTAAACCAGTAGCAATAAAGAGCTTATCAATGGAGAACATCCTTGTTGTTGTGCAACAAGACCCCTTAGGGTCTTCTGCGATATTGTTGGCATTTGCCTCATCTTTCTTCCTGTCTTCTTTCCTCATAGACAGGGTGAAGCGTATTTTTGCAGGCAGGGACTATGACGAGGCTGTTGAGAAGGCAACTCCGGAGAGCAACCTCCTGCTCTGGAATGACTTGAAAAAGGCAGTGGAGGGTGCCAAGGAAGAGCTTGAACAGATATCAGAAGAGGAGATGGATGTTGGGGCACAACTTTCAAAACTTATGGCAATCCCTCTGGATAGCTTGAAAGAAGAGATATACTCTAATCCAGACCAAGACTCAATAAAGAAGAGGATAAGGAAGTACTTGGAAAAAGTGAGCGGTATCGTTGAGAGCGTCCACCACAAGTCAGAGTTAGCTAAAGAGAACAAGGGCTCTTGGATAGCATACATAGATAAGAAGATAGGTAAGGCAGACACCCTCCCATTAGATGCTCTTGTCTCCATACCGATAGAGTGGAGGTTCTGGGCTGCCAAGGAATACATAAAAGAGCACCCGGAGAGGTTCGTAACTCTTGAGGGAACACTTCTCATAAAGCATAAGTTTGATGAGAATCAGAGAGCTGCTGAATTCATAAAGAGAGTCTCCGAGGGCTTGGATGGCAGCGTTCTCGCGGCAGCAGTAGTCAAGGATAGCAAGCTTCTTGCTTCCACAACATCATTAGAGAAGAAGAGCCTTATGGACAATTTCTTCATCATGCTCTCCCAAAGACTTATAAATTTATCCTCAACGAGAGCGATAGCGTTCTCTAAGAACCATCTAATATACACCAATGTTTTTAATAACAAGCGAATAATACTCTTAGCACATAAGAAAGCTTTTGAGGAGATAAGCAACAGAGTTACGAAATTCTCCTCGCTGCTTTGAGGTGTTGATTTTGGGAGAGAGTTATTCAGCAAAACACATTAAGATACTTAAGGGTTTGGAAGGCGTCAGGCAAAGACCTGCGATGTACATAGGAGACACCTCTAAGAGAGGGTTCCACCACCTTATGTGGGAGATAATAGATAACTCAGTTGACGAAGCATTGGCCGGCTATTGTGATAAGATTGTAGTGGAGTTAATGGACAGTTCTTCTGCTAAGATTACGGACAACGGTAGAGGCATTCCTGTTGATATACACCCAGAGACGGGTAGGAGCGCATTGGAGGAGGTTGTAACAACGCTACACGCTGGCGGGAAGTTTGAGAAGAGCGCCTACAAGGTTTCCGGTGGCCTCCATGGCGTTGGAGTAAGTGTCGTAAATGCTCTAAGTAGTGAGATGGTAGTAGAGGTAAGGAGAGATGGCAAGCTCTATAGGCAGGAGTATGAGAGAGGAATAGCCAAGACACCCGTCCAAGTAGTTGGGGAGGCAGAAGGAACTGGCACTTCTGTATTTTTCAGGCCAGACAAGGAGATATTTGGAGAGCTGGAATGGGATGTAAAGCTCATAGAATCAAGGGTCAAGGAACTTGCCTACTTAAATCCAGGTTTGACAATAATCTTGGTTGCTGGCAATAAGAGGGAGGAGTATTCATTCCCAGATGGAATAGCAGCCTATGTCAAGCACATCAACGAAGTTAAGAAGGCAATACACAACAGCGTTATATATGGTAAGGAAGAGCCAGATGGCTATGGCGTTGAGTTTGCCCTACAATACAATGAAACATACTATCCAACGATATTGTCATTTACCAATACTATAAGGAATGAGGAAGGGGGGACGCACGTTATTGGTTTTAAGAGCGCTCTTACGAGAGCCGTTAATGATTTCATAAAGAAGCAGAAACTCTCCAAGGACAAGAGAGTTGGTGGCGATGATGTGCTGGAAGGCATAACGGCAGTTATCCATGTCAAGGTCCCAGAGCCTCAGTTTGAGGGCCAGACTAAAACTAAATTAGGTAACAGCGAGGTTAAGCACATAGTTGAGAAAGTTGTCTATGATATTCTTGTGGAGTGGTTTGAGAAGAACTTAGGAGAAGCCAAGATAATAGCTAAGAAAGCACTCTCTGCTATGGAGGCAAGGGAGGCTGCCAAGAAGGCAAAGGAGAGCGTTCGCAGGAAGACAGTGTTTGAGACGAGCTTCCTCCCAGGGAAGCTCGCGGATTGTATGGAGAAGGACAGGGAGAAGGCAGAACTCTTCATAGTGGAGGGTGAGTCAGCAGGCGGCTCGGCAAAGCAAGGGAGGGATAGGAACTTCCAGGCAATACTCCCCCTTAAGGGTAAGATAATTAATGTTGAGAAAGCCAACCAGGTGAAGGTCTTGAAGAATGAGGAAATCAAGTCGCTCATATTAGCAATAGGCACGAACATAGGGAACGATTTTGACATGTCTAAATTGAGGTATGGCAAAATCATAATAATGACGGATGCGGATGTTGACGGTAATCACATAAGGACATTGCTCCTTACGTTCCTCTTTAGATACATGAAGCCACTCATAGAGAGCGGCAATGTTTATGTTGCGCAGCCACCTCTTTACAAGATATGGAAAGGGAAGAAAGTTGAGTATGCTTATTCTGATGAGGAGAAGGACAGCATAGTGGAGCAACTTGGCGGCAATGTCAATGTTCAGAGATATAAGGGTCTTGGTGAGATGAACCCAGAGCAATTGTGGGAGACGACGATGAACCCTGAAAAGCGCCTTCTGAAGAAGATAGAGGTTGAGGATGCGGAGATGGCTGATGAGTTATTTAGCATATTAATGGGGGAGGATGTTTCTAAGAGAAGGGAGTTTATAGAAGCCCATGCAGCGGAAGTTTCTGAGTTGGATGTGTAGCCATGGCAGACATAAAATTGGAAGATGAGATGAAAAAGAGCTATTTGAGCTACGCTATGAGCGTTATAGTTGCGAGGGCACTGCCAGATGTAAGGGACGGCCTAAAACCAGTCCATAGGAGGATCCTCTATGCGATGCACGAACTCGGCAATACTCACGACAAGCCTTACAAAAAGTCTGCCAGGGTCATAGGTGAAGTTTTAGGTAAATACCACCCACACGGAGACGCTGCCATATACGATACTCTTGTTAGGATGGCGCAGCCATTCTCGTTGAGATACACTCTCATAGATGGCCAAGGAAACTTTGGCAGCATAGATGGTGACCCTCCGGCAGCTATGAGATATACAGAGGCGAGGATGTCAAGGCTTTCAGAAGAGATGCTCAAAGAGTTGGGAGAGGACACTGTTGATTTTGCGAGCAACTTTGATAATACGCTCAAGGAGCCTCTTGTTCTGCCTGCCAGGGTTCCCCAACTTCTCATAAATGGCTCATCGGGCATAGCCGTCGCTATGGTCTCTAACATACCACCTCACAATTTAGGAGAGGTTGTGGATGCTCTTATTTCTCTTGTTGATGGAGCAAGCAGGGAAGATGTCCTTTCCAGAATAAAGGGGCCGGACTTCCCGACAGGCGGTATAATAACTAACTACGAAGGCCTAAGGCAAGCATATGAGACGGGCAGGGGAAAAATAAAAGTCATGGCCCGCGCAGATGTAGAGGACAACCTCATCAAGATAACGGAGATACCCTACCAAGTTACGAAGACGAAGATAATAGAGGACATAGTTAATGCCGTAAAAAGCAACGCCATTGCAGGCATAGCGGATGTTCATGACAGGTCCGACAAGAGGGGCCTCCTTTTGGAGATAAAGGTTAAGAAGGGCTACAACCCCCACACGATATTGCAGAAGCTTTACAAGCATACTGCCTTACGTGTTACGTACGGTATTATTTCAATCGCTCTCGTCAATGGGAAGCCAACAGTGTTACCTCTTTTCTCAATGTTGGAGGAGTTCCTCAAATTCAGAAGGGAAGTTGTAAGGAGGAGGACAGAGTACAGGAAAAGGAAAGCAGAGGCAAAGGAGCACATACTCGTAGCTCTCTTAAAAGCGTTAGAGGATGTTGACTCTACTGTTACTATAATAAAGTCTGCCAAGGATGTAAATGCAGCAAAGGAGACATTGAAGAAGAAATTTGATTTGGATGACAAGCAGGCTCAGGCAATACTTGATATGAAGCTCCAAAAAATAGTGGCTTTGGAGAGGGATGCCTTGAAGAGCGATTATGACAAGACAGTAAAATACATAGAGGAGTTAAGAGAGATCTTGGCAGACCCTAAAAAGGTTGATGCCATAATCAAAGAGGAGTTGCTGGAAGTAAAGAGCAAGTATGCTGATGAGAGGAAGACTGAGATACTCGTTGATTATAGTCCAGCACAGATAAAGGAGGATGCCATAGTTGTTATGACAAAAGAGGGGTATGTCAAGAGAGTCCACCCATCCCTCTTGAAAAGCCAATCAAGGGGCGGCGTTGGTGTCCGCATAACCTCGCACGACATGAACGTCCTTAGCGTCATAAATGCTACAACTCTGGATAACATATTGGTATTCACGAACAAGGGAAAAGTCTTCTCCATAGATGTCTCCGACATACCGCCAGGTGAGAGATATTCTAAGGGAATGTACATAGGAAACCTTGTGCGCTTTGATGATGGTGAGTTCCCAATAGCTGCTTATAGGAATAGGGAAAGTGGGGAGGTTCTTTTCCTAACCAAGAAGGGAATAGCGAAGAGGGTCCCAGCTAAGAGCTTTTCCCACGTCCGCATAACTGGTATAAGGGCCATAAAGTTCAAGGAGGATGATATGCTCGTTGATGTGGCCTTTGCCTCAAAAGGAGAGAATGTCTTCGTCTCAACTAAGAACGGCAAATCAATAATGTTTAAGCAGTCAGACTTGAGGGAGACGAGCAGGGCTGCTATGGGTGTGAGAGCCATAAGGCTCGTAGATGGGGATGAGGCAGTGAACATCTCCGCAGTAAAGGAGCACTCCATATTTACGATTACCTCAACGGGCTATGGCCGTTTCACCGACATAAAGGATTACAGGCTTCAAAAGAGGGGCGGCGGCGGCATAATCAACATAAGGCTTAAGGAAGGCGAGCATGTCATTTTCTCTAAATCCGTGCCAAAACAATCCAGCTTGATATTGACATCCAAGAAGGGAATGGTTATAAAGATAAGAGCAGAAGACATTCCATCATATAGTAGGAATTCAAGGGGTGTTAAGCTAATGAAAGTAAAGGACGACCTTGTTTCTTCTGTGACGGTGGTTGAATGAAGAGGTTCCTCGCAATACTCGTATTATCAATATTCTTTATCCGACTTTCCTATGCGTGCAGCCCGGGTTTTATGGACACCATTAACATAAGGGTTGTTGACTCAGATAACTTTGTTGTGCCCAACGCAACGGTTTGGCTCAAGTACCAGAGGACCGCAACAGTCGGCACAGTAACTGGGCCGAGCGGCTCAACAACCATAAACTATGTTGAGACAAAGAAGGTAAAGACCAACTTAACGGGAGATGTTTCATTAAGCGTTGTCAACCAAGAGAAGGACCCCAACAAGGTTGATTGTAACATACAGATAAATGTTGATTACTTTGGCATAGTCAATAAAGAGACGCTCAACATAGATGCAAAGCCTCAGACATATTACTTCAAGATAGACACTAAGAGAGTTCCTGTAAGTGTCCTTTCAGACGGCAAGCCAATAGAGGCAGAGCTGGTTTTCTCCAATGGCATAGAACTATCTGTTCCCAAATCAGGAACTGCCATATCGCTACCTATCGGAAAAGTGGAGGGATATGCCATAATGAGAGAGCTGGGCTTAAAAAAATTCTTCTCAGAGAATGTAGATAGCAACTACAAGGCACTCGTTATTTCTTTCCAAAAAGTTCCCTACTCCCTTTCCGTGTTCGATGAGAGAGATAATCCAGTTGCTTTCTCTATGAAAATAGGGAATGAGACTTTATCTTCTGTCGGGGGAACTTTGACAACTAGGCTCTTCAATATAGAATATGATGCAATCCTCTATATAGAGGGCAATTCCATCCCATTCATTGTTAAGCCAGAATTGGGGCAACAGACTTACTACATAGATTTGCACGCACCTGAGATAAGCTCTCTTGATATCTTGGGAGAGGAAAACGGAAAACTCAACATCTCATTCAAAGTAGAGGATGTTGGCAAGCATGTTAGTGGGGTTGCTTCGGTCTCAGCCTACGATGGCCTTAAAAAACTCCCAATCTCTTCTTCAGAAAATCTCTATGTTGTTTCAATGGATGCGCCGACAAAGGACAGCCCCAAGATAGTGACAATAGAAGTGGTTGATGGGAGAGGCAACAAGAGGATTGAAAAGGTAAAATTCACATACAGCGAAGTTGTTGGCCAGCAAGTGCAGCAAGTAAAGGAGAACGCACCAAAGAAGGACGGCCTCCTATCAACGCTGCTACTAATAATAGTGGTTGTTTTGGTTGCTATAATCCTCTATGTCATAAAGATAATGTATTTCTAACGCTGTTCTTTGCCTTCAGCCACTATGAGTGCGTGATATTCCTGGAAGAGTCTGTAATCCTTATCTAAGTTCTCTTCTATTAACTTCTTTATGGAACTGTAGGACATCTTGCTATTGAACATGCCCTCTCTTTCTCCCATTATCCTTCTCGTATAGCTGTCAACAACAAACTCAGCTTTCTTGTATGCATACAACATAATGGAATCAGCAGTCTCTTCTCCTATCCCCCACACACCTAAAAGGCTGTCCCGCGTTAACTCTCCTCTATTATTTTGGAGGAATGTTGTGAATTCCTTGAGCTTCCTTGCCTTTTGCCTATAATAGCCAGTTGCCCGTATAGCATTTTCTATCTCTTCATTGCTCGCATTTAATATGGCTTTCTTGTCCAGGAGGCCAACCTCATCCATTTTTATGAGGGCCTTCTCAACATTTTTCCACGATGTATTCTGTGTAAGTATCGCTCCAACACATATCTCATATGCTTCCTTGGCATTCCTTGGTATTGAGTAATCTCCCTTGTGATAGCCTATGCTTAGGAGGGGCCACCAACCTTGCTTGCCGTGCTTTTGGAGCAACCTCTCATAAAATGAGGTGAGTTTTCTTTTCAACGCCATAGCCATAGCTCTGAATTTGACACAATCTTTTAAATAATGGCATCCCATACAAAACCGTGGAGCAAAAGCATAAGGAAATGTTCGCAACAGAGCCCGTATTGCAGGGTATTAAATTAGACGATTTTAATTCTATGTTTCCAGAGGAGCAATTAGCATCGCACAAGCAGAGTGTTTTTGAGAGCTCCCTTAATGAGCTCATAGCTTCTCTGTCTTTGTTAGGAGTAGATAGCTCTCCAGTGGAGAAATTCAACAACGCCTTATCCTCCATCTCTCCCAACAATATAGCTCTCTTAGCCCAGCTTGCGCAGTCGCTTCCCACCAATTTCAACATAAGAAATAGCCTCCTTGAGCGAGCTACAATGTCGCTGTCAGAATTTTGCCCCAGCACCCAGCACCCAGCACCCAGCACCCAGCACCCAGCAC
>RFJG01000064.1 GCA_003694965.1 Methanobacteriota archaeon
ATCCATCTACATCTCTATCAGGAATAAAAACAATAGAAAAAGCAGAGGAGATAGTAGGAGACAAGGGAATCTTTTTTGAGTTTAGGTTAAACCTAAGAAAAGAAGCAAGGCAAGATTTCTTAACGCTAACAAGAGAGGCAAGAAAAGGTGTTTATCACGTGCAAGATGGCTTAACAGGAGCTTCAGTTTTTAACTTGCTTGGACATGGGTTCACAGACAAGATAAGAGCTATGTTAGTTGATGAGATAATAAAAGTTGCTAGCGAAAGAAAACTTAAAATAAACATAAGTCAGATAAAAGGAAGAGGACCATTCACTCTAGTTATTGAAGGAGTTAAAGAGAAAGAGGCCACATCTCTCCTAAAAGCAGCAGAAAAGAACTTTAGAAAGAAACTATCAGAATATGCTTTAGATGCAAGTCCAGTTGGATTTACATCTAAGAACTTAGAAGGGATATCCGCTGCAGTAGATGGGGCAAGGCTTAGAAGATTATTCAGAAAGCATAGTGCTATTTTCGAGTCATATGCATCAAAATTAGCGCCTTTCTTGGGTTTAGCTAAGAATCGATTAGATGAAGCCCTAAGAGCAGTAGAAAAAGCAGGCTTTGATGGGGCAAGAGAGCTTATGAGAGAAGCCTTAGAAATATGGGCACAAGACCCTTCTGCAAGAACAGTTCTAGATTTCTACTCGATCCTAAAAGAGCAAAGCATTAAAAGACGTTTTAACCTTAATAGTGATACAGGGAGGAATATGATGGAAAAGTTAGTCAAGGCTTGGGCTTTGTATGCAGCTGCAAGGGTTCCAGCAGCTATGCTAAGAGAGGAGAGGAAGAGAGAAGTTGAGAGGTGAGGAATTGGGAGAGATAGAAAAGGAAAGGGTTCATGTTAAAGTAGCTGGAAAAAGCTATAGTCTTGCTGAGCTTGAGAAGATACTTGAGATAATTTCTTTCCCTTACTATCTAGATTCTGAAAGGTTGGAAGAATATGAAGAAAAAAGGCAAAGAATGCTCTCAAAAGCAGGAAAAGTTGCTAAAAAATATCCTGAACTGAAGGAAGTCATAGACATGGTTAAGAAAGTAGGGACATTAAATGCGATGGGTTGGGCAAGGAGTGCTTCTAGAAAACTTGAAGATCCAAGTACTCAGTTTGGCATTGAATTTGAGAGAGTTAAAGAACAGCTCTCAAAATGCCTTGATTTTATGGAAAGAGTAGGGAATGACCTAGAGTCTTGGGAACGAGCATACTACATGTATGTTGGGGCAGGAGTAGACTTGGATTTTTGGGAAATAGAAGAAAGAATAAAGAAAAAGAAGTCAAGGGAATGGAAAATAGTAAAGGAATGGTATGCGTGGCTTAGAAAAAACATACACACTT
Source organism: Methanobacteriota archaeon (assembly GCA_003694965.1). Lineage (GTDB taxonomy): Archaea > Micrarchaeota > Micrarchaeia > Anstonellales > J096 > J096. Next base: position 1,373 of record RFJG01000064.1, read on the forward strand.
GGCCAGTCACTAAAGCCTTTGAGGAACTGGTAAAGGCTGTTGAAGAAGGAGACAAGAGTAAGACAGGTAAGATCATTAGAAGCTTTGAGATACTAAAAGTTCTTGAATCTACAAGGAAGAAGGCCGATGAATTAGAAGTTAAAGAAGAGCTAAAGAAAGGTTGGAAAGTAACTATTGAAAGGTATGGCGGATTTAGGAAGAAAAGACATGAATTTATTGGAAGAAGATAGCAATGCCAAGGCCTAGGAAAACAGAAAAAGAGAGGCTAAGAAAATCTTGACCTTTTGTCTTCGTATGTTTAGCTCAAGCAGACTAACCATCTTCCAGTAGTTGCGTTCTGTCCACCTTTAGAAAATGTGGCGTCCGAACTTCTACCATAGTTAAAAGAGGAGGAAGTAGGCAAGAGAGACTATGAGTTGTGGGATGAGCATGGGGAGCAATGCGGGTATTGGCTTCCTTATCCTGAAGAGCCAGAGGAGCATCAGGAAATAACCAACTATAGATGTGGCAAGGAGCGTGTATGCTAAGTTGGGGGCTAGGGCATAGGCAGATATTGTCAATGCCGATGGCAATATTATGTCTCCCAAGCCCATCATCAAGCCAGCAAACTTGCCCTTCTTGGCTCTTGCTCCCTTGACTGTTGTTATCGTCATTGCAAGGTTGGTCTTCTCAACCTCTTCTGCCATGGCCACCATATGCTTTGTTATGAATACTGAGATAAAATCATATGCGATGAGGACTAGTGAGAAGAATGCCAATGTGTAAAATGAGAAGGAGGTGCCTATGAAAAGAGAGCCCCCTACTGCTATTGTGAATGCTGTTAATTCCGTTACCCTCTCTCTTGCAATGACCCTCAAAAGAGTAAGGGCAATGGATAGTAGGATGGCTGTTGTTGTGTTGAATAAGAGGAAGTAAAATGTTATGAATGACATCAACAATAGGGAGAGGAGCTCTATGAGTTTCATTATGATGGGCAGTTTCAAGACATTTAGAAAGACATAGACGGCTACGCTGCCTATTAGGAAGGCAGCTATGAGCGAGTATGTATTGGCTGGAGTAAATTGTTCCTGCTCTATTGGAAAGCTTGTAAATACCCTAATCCCCAAGAGGAATGAAATGCCCAGTATTAGGAACACCTTGATTGTATGCTCTACTAAGACCTTGCTGGCTACATCCATGGGATCACTCCAATAATCTCAGTATCCCTGGCCTTGGCTCATAGAGATCGCCATTTTTGAGCATCTTGCTTATCGTCCTCCTCACTTTGTACTCATCCATGCCATTTTGGACAGCCTCTTGGACAACAGCATCTATCTCAACAACATCAACATTAGCTGAGATGCTCTTTATTATGTCAATTATCTCAGCAGCTATCTTCATCTCTCCTGGGCTCCTACCACTTGCTATTATGTCTGTAGAGATTATGTTGGTCTCCTTGTCCGTCATTATCTCGCTTATTACGTAGTTGAGGAGCATTTTGGCAGCTTCTGCATCCACCTCCTCCACAACAGAGCTAAGCCTTGCCTTGGCGTGCGCCTCTGCCATCCTTATTAAGCCTTCTAGATATCTTGGAGTTATTGGCACAGAACCTGTTTGTTCTCCCAACCTCCTCAAAGAAACATAGTAGTCTTTCAACACCTTAGAGGCCTCTATGCTTAGCACTGGGGAGATGTGCGACTTGGCATATGCTATGTACTTCCTAAGGAGCTCCTTGCTTATTGCTCTCCTGCTCCCTTCCCCTTCTTTCTCTTCGTGGGTTGAGCTGTGCATCTTAAGTATGTGTTCTGCCAACCTCTCATCTTTTGTTTCATTAAGTTCATCCAAAAGAGGGAATATGAGGTCAAAACGGCTCAACAAAGAAGGTGGTATGTTGAACTGATCTGGTATGTTCCTATTCTTGAGGAAGCGGCCGAGTTTGGGGTTGGCTGCCGCCACTATGGTTGTCTTTGCCTTGAAGGTAGCGACTATACCAGCCTTTGCTATACTCACTGTGCCGCTCTCCATGACCTCGTGCAACGAAGCCCTGTCCTCATCATCTATCTTGTCAAACTCGTCTATCGCAGCAACGCCGCCGCTAGCTAGGACAAGGGCTCCTGCCTTAAGAGTCCAACCACCCCCTGAGAGCTCATCCTTCTCAGCGCTTGCTGTAAGGCCAACGCCGCTAACGCTCTTCCCGCTCACATAGACGCTCTTGGGAGCTATCTCACACATCTGCCTCAAGAACCTCGTCTTAGCTATACCTGGGTCTCCGACGAGCAATATGTGTATGTCATCCCTTATGGGCATCCCCCCTGGCGTTGTCTTGCCTTTCCTGCCTCCAAAAAGCTGGAGAGCAAGAGCAAGCTTTATCTCATCGTAGCCGTGTATATCCGGCGCTACAGAGTCCCTTATCTTGGAGACTATCTCTGGGTCTGATGCCAAGTTAAGTATCTCTTCCTCCTCTTCTTTGGTTATCTCAAGCTCCTCAAAGTCCCTCTGTATCTTTTTTACGTGAGTTACCTCTACATACTTCTGGAATATCATATCTCCTTTGTTGTATTTCTTGGAGGGGTTTATGCGAAGTATGCCAGTTATCTCTACATTTTCTCCCGGGATTATGGTGTTAACAAGGTCATCCTCCAAGTTGATGATTATCTTGGCTGCAGGAGTACCAGCAGTAACCCTCTCTAACGGATCTTGCACTTCAGCAACTTGGTAATCAACAAATGTTGCCTCGTCCAACCTTGCCCTCAAGAATGCTTTCTTACATGTTGGGCACTTTCCAGGAGTTGAGAAATTCCTGTCAACAATAAGTGGAAAGCGTTCAGCACAAGCCGGGCATTCAAAGACCATACGCTTCGCCTTATGTATGACATCTCCTCTCCTTGTTATTAGGCCCTTGAAAACAAAGAGCTTGTTAAGGAAATGTGATCCTATGTTCTCTATTAGTAAGTCCTTGTCCGGGCAATTGTAAAACCTGACGTGCGGCCTAAACTCCTCTCCAGTTGCGTTGTGGAGGTTCATCTTCCTTATGGCTGCCTCTCCTCCCTTGATTGCCAGCGTTGGATGTTCCATAACTGCATCCGCGAGCTCTGCGTCAAACTTTTCCAATTCCTTCCAATCTATGTTTATGCTCCTCTTCTTTGGGTAGGTAACAAGGACGTTATTTATCTCTGCCATGTAGGATTTGGTAAAGAACCTGTCGAGCGCTTCTTGGAAAGAAATATCATCCACAAAAGCTTATTGTGCATAATAATTTTTAATCCAGAAGGGCACATTGCCACTAATATTGATAGGTATATGAGTAGGATATTGATAGTATACTGCTAGGGTATTGGGGAGGGGTAGTAATTGCCTATGTTGCTCAATCCGTTAAGGAAAAGAGGCCCTTCTTGAGCTCTATTACCTCTGCTGCCTCGTTCATAAACCGGAGGACCGCCAAGACTGCATCCTCTTCTGCCTCAACACGCTTGCTTATCTCCGATGGGTGCATAGGACCCTCCTTGAGGGCCTTTTTGACCTTCTTGGATAGCCTTGAAAAAAACGACCTCTTGATGATATATACCTTCCCATCAAAGTGCTTGATAGCGTGGAACATCTCTTTCCTCCCCTCAAGGATGGAGAAAGCCTCTCTATCAGTAACTATTGCATAGTCTGGAGCTACACGGGATAGCTGGTGAGGTTGTTGTGGTTGGCTAGCTGTAGGGTTGCCCTTATTGTCTCCATTCCCTTCCCTGCCTCTCCTAATGCTCCTACTACTTTTGCTCATATCCTTAAGCTCCTTGAAAACGCTGTCCTTGAATGCTATGAACTTCTCCCTTCCTTTCTTGTGGATGTAGAGCTTGCCCTCAGATATTAGGGATTTTAGTAACTCCACCTCCTCCTTACTTATTTTGCCTTTCATAGAGGAGAGTTTCCTTTCCTTGAATGGGATGTGGTAAAGCTTAAGAAGGAGGGATGTCTTTTTGTCCTGAGTGCCTTCTGTGTCCTTGGTGTTGGAAGTAGTGTGAAGGGCAGATGTAGTTGAAGGGAGTAGGTTGGTTGATTGGATTGAAGTGGTTGGTTGAGCTGATTGCATTGGTTGGGTTGGCTGGCCTTGAAGGATTATTAGAATAAGGTTGTCCTTGACCTCCACCACTTCTGAACCTTGTGGAACTTCTATGATTAGTTTGCCGTCTTTTGAGTGCTTTTTTATCACATATATGTTTGAATTTGAAGATTTAAAAACCCAACTGCATTAAGGCTAAGTATGGAAGAAAAAAGCCATAAAATAGAGGTTGTCCAGCTCCCCTTAATTGAGGGAGGGAATGTAATTGTAGGGATGACTCATTTCATTAAGTCGGTGGAGGACTTGTATGAGGCAATAGTCCAGACAAACCCAGCTATGAAGTTCGGCATAGCGTTCAATGAAGCGAGTGGAGACAGGCTCATAAGGACAGAAGGTAATGATGAGGAGTTAGTAAATGTTGCTGTTGAAGCGGCTAAAAAGGTTGGAGCTGGTCACACATTCTACATATATATGAAAGAGGGCTGGCCAGTAAACATACTTGACAGGGTCAGAAATGTCCCAGAGGTTGTATCGCTCATAGCTGCCACTGCCAACCCACTCCAAGTCGTTGTTATAGAGACAGGGCAGGGGAGAGGTATAATAGGAGTTGTTGATGGCGGCTCTCCAAAAGGGGTTGAGGATAGCCTTAAAAAGCAAGAGAGGAAAGAGTTCCTAAGGAAGGTTGGTTATAAATTATAGAAGAGAGGAGATTATTATGGTAAAAGCTGAAATGTATGTGCCCGAAAACAAGAAGAAAGCTGGGAAAGGGGCTGGAAAATTTGACGAATTCATTAAGCAGAATGAGAAGGAAATTGAGAAACTAGCTAAGGAATTCCCGAAGGCCACTAAGGCCGGAATAAAGGACCTCGTGTTCTTGATATGGCAGGCAGAGCAGGTTAAGGGCAAAAAGAAGATATTCACTAAGGCTAGGCGCTTAATGAAAACACTGTTCAAGAGCAGCTGGGTAAGTATGTTGTCAGCCTTCAAGCTCGTTGGGGACATATTCAAGAGATGATGCAATGTTATTTGATGAGCTCCTCCTAAATGGAATCTTGTTCGTTGTGTTCTTGGCAACTGGCTATGTTGTGGACATTACAGATTATGTATTCGATAGATTGAGGAAAAAATTGGGGGGAGCGCTTTTCGGCGTTTTTATCATAACAGTTACGCTTGCTTCTTTCCTATCCCTCCTGTTCTTCCCATCGCAATTCCTTGGCATTGTCCTAGGCCTCCTCATCTCTAAGAAGCTGGACAAGCCAATTTTCCTAGTTATTGCCGTATTGCTATTCTATGTATTTGTTGAGCCTGTTGATATGCGCTTGTTATTGCTGTTTGGGGCAGCTTCCTTCTTTGATGAGCAAAGCTATTTTAGGGAGATTGGCAGGCCCGTTGTCAAACTAGCAGCCATAGTGTATGCTGTTGTGAGTGGCGATGTCCTATTCCTTAGTGCCATGGCAGGTTTTGACCTTGGCTACGACATAGCAACAAAAGAACTTGAAAAAAGGAAGGGAATAGCTCCTAGCCTACTCCCCTAAATGTTTATATAAAGATGTAGACATAAAATAAAGTGTGAAAAGGCTGTTTTTCGCATTCCTGCTAATAAGCATGGCATTCAGCGCAAACTTATTCATAAATGCTAGTGTAGGGGAGAGTAACACGAGCGTATGGATATTCCCCTACATATTCAATTCAACATCGCCCGTTAATGCTTTCAGCATGGCAGAAATAAGGAATTTTGATTTTAAGATAAATGCAATATCGCCCGATAAGAAAGATAGCGTCAATGTTGATTGCCATAATAAGCAACTACTCTCATCTACATTGAAAGTAGATGTTGGAGAGGTTATTCTCAACGGCGTTGAATGTAGCTTTCCTACGCCAGACATACTAAAAAATGGTTGTGGCTATGTTCAAGTTAGCAGCTCCGCAAACATAGGCGGGGAATTGGTAAAGGCTGGGCCATCACAAGTCATTGCTTGCTATGAAAAATTAAGCTACCCGGACAGGGCTGTCATAATCTCAAACCAAGGGCACTATGTTGATTTCACTAATCCCATATGCTTCACGGCATTGTTGGTAGCGGCGTTGTTCATAGCTGCATTCTATGCAAAGGGAGGAGGAAGCATAACATCATTGTATGACCTCGTCTACCCAAGAATGCTTAAGATGCCTCAAGTTGCCTACACACTAAGAGGGCCGTCTCCAATAGGGGCACTGGCAAAGGGCCTCGCAAAGGGAAAGGCAGAAGCTCTTAACGCAGCAGCGCTTAGGTTGGGTCTTGGCGTGGGAGCTAGCGAAGATACAGTACTAGATGGGATAAGGAAGGCAGTGGGGAAGCCAGGAGCAACCATAGAGGACTTGGCAAATTTCTTCGCTGATGAGAAGAATAGGGAAATGTACGATGATGCATATGGAGCTTTCCGTCTCTATATGACATACAAGAATATGGGAACTGGAAGCCTCGGCATAATCGGAAATAAGAGAGTGAAGAAAGTAGAGTGGGATTGGTACAAGAAATATGCAGGAAAAGTGAAAACGGGATGGGAAAAATTGCCAAGCCATGTAAGGACGCCGATAACGTGGAGCTTCTTGCCACTAAAGCACCTCTATAGAGGAGTGAAGATGGGTTTCTGGGGGATACGGGGCGCTGCGAGGCTCGTTGGGCAGATGTCTGGCGTAGTGCCGGCAGGTGCTGGATTTTATAGGGGGATGAAGAGAGCAGAAATTGAGAAAGGCAAAAGGATACCATTAGAGGAAGGCAGTAAGGTAAGCAAATGGATTGGCAGTAAACTCAAGGCAAGCCATATGGCTATGTCAAAAGAGCACTTGCTTTGGAATCCCATAAAACACATAAATGCAGAAGCAAAAATCGCAGAGGAAGCCTTGATGGAACAGCTCTTTATGAACGGCCTCTATTGGTTAGCAACAGAGGAGGGGAGAGCACACTATGCCAAATACTTGGAAGAGATGGGCAACATAGACATCGTTAATAAGAAGCGGGAGGAAAATGAAAAGCACGCAAGCAATGCAAGGAAAGAGTTGGAGGAGTTCTTCAAGAGCATAGAGAAGAGGGACATAGAGAGAATATGGGAGATGACAAGAGAGCTTAATGAAGCGAACTTGGATGCTTACCTTTCTCTTGTAGGAGGTTATAGCTCAGAATATGCGGAGTTAATAGGGAAACTCAGAGACATATACAGAGAGGGAGAGGAGAACATAAGGAACCTCTACCTCTTGGATTTTGTTGCTGATGAGTATGCTGACGGCATTAGAGAACTGGGCCTCCATTCAAGGTTCAGCAAGGATGAGGACATAATAACAAGAGAGGGTCTTGGCAACCTTGCCACTGAGAGTATGTACAACTACATGGAGTATGTGTATGGTGCACCAGACTACGAAAAGGCAGCAGCCAATGGTATTGATACTGCCATAGCGGAGGCCATAAATGCGATGTATGGGATAAGCTCAGAAGGGAACAACGTTGAGAGGTACTACAGCGCTATGGACGAGAGAAATAGTTTTAAGAATGAAATAAAAAACGCTAAGGAGCATGATGAATGGGCAAGGTCTCTATTATCAAGAGTGTTTGAGAGGGAAGGATTTACAGTAAGCGATAGGGAGCTCTATAAGTTCCTAAGTGCTAAACAAGAGCTGAAAGAGCACATAAGAAACTTGGCAGCGAGCGAAGATGAGAAAAGAGTAATGAAAAAGTTCGCGGATTACATAGCAGTGTCAGCAAAGACAAAGGTTAGGGAGCCTTGGAAAAAGAGCGCCATAGGGAAGAGGTGGAATTTCGTAACAAATGATATGGCGAAGAAAGCTGAGAAACTATCTTCCTCGTCTGTTGGGAAGGCAATAAGCTTGTTGTTTGATGAGTCTTTCAATACAAGAGTTGGGATGGCGTCAGCATTTGTGAAAGGAGAAAGAGGATATGTTGAGGGAGCAATAGGAACTGGCAAGGTCAGGGACATAAAAGCTGTAGAAGGGGAGATCAGCAAAATAGTAGGGGACGCCATTAGTAGGATGGGTGTTAGCGCAAGCGCCTCATACTTGGATAACCTTAAGAACACCATAATGGTTGAGATTGTGAAGCAGGGAGGGGAAAATGCCAGTGCAATAAAGAGCATAATTGAAAAGAACTTGAGGGAGGTAGCTAGAGACTATGCCCGCACTGGGAAGAAGGTAGACAAGAAGATGCTCAAAGCACTTGAACAAGAAATACATAATATGGCAAAAGACATAGAAGCGGCTGCTGGAAACATAAGTAAATCCGGCACAATAGAAGTAAGGTATAGAACAGCTCTTGATGGAGAATACTCCATCAGGATTAGGAGCCTTATGACAATAGAGGCGTCAGATAGGAATTGGAAAGGATATGACAGCATAAGGACGACGAGAGACCTTGCTATGCATTTTATGATATATGGAGCTAAGAAGTTGGGCGAGGAGAAGAGCTTGAAGGAAGTTATGGATTACTTGAGCGATGAGAAGAACTTAACAATAGATGATTGGGAGATGAACCAGAGCATAAAGAGCGGGAAGCTTGCTTGGCTGGAAGTTGCTAACAGCATGTTTATGCCTATGTTTACTAACGGTTCCAACAACGAATCTGTTGAGACTATAAATAAGCTGTTCAAGGATAAGAGCAGTATAGCATCAAAGTTTGAGGAGAGGGTTAAGCTCGGAGGAGTACTGAATACAATAAGCAATATACCAGACCTAAAAGTAATAGGACTTGGCCAAATATACGCTGTTGCGAGCGTTAATGGAATACTCAATGTTGAAAAAAACTTGGAGATATATCCCTCATCAGTTGAAGACCTAAAAAGGATCTCTGCACTTCTTGAGAAGAGGGGCGATAGCGCAGGCGCCGCAGAGGTGCTCTTATTGGTTGACAAGATCAACGATGAGAGCTTGAGCCACAACGACAGGGCAATAGTGAAGAAGGTTATGGAAAAAACAAAATCATTGATAGAGGAAGGGGAGCTAGACTTATTTGAGGCTGCTAGGATAGGTTATAGCTATGGACACAGCACTGGAGATTACAGCCTCGTCTTTAACAAGGACATAAGCGGCGTTGTGGTAGGAACAACAAGAGAAGTTGCTGACGAGATAAAGAGGGTTGGAGAGAGCGGCACAGGAGTAGCCAACAAAGTTAGCGTCCTTTTTGAGAATATGAAAATGAAAGGGGAGATGCTAAGGCAGGGAATAGGAGAGTCGCTGGAGGCTTTCTCTTTTGCTTTGATGCCTATGAGGGATGTTGAGATTTTCATGCCATACAATGAAGTTACAAAGCACCACGCGTTGAGTGTTGTGGAGTATTTTGAGAAGGAACTCCGCAACCTTGACAATGAAAAGGCAGGTGCCAACAGCCTCCTCTCTAAATTAAAGGCAGAGGCAAAAGCCTTGAGAGTAAAGAAAAAGAACGACCCAACAAATACATTGCTGGCAAAACAGTTGGAGGACAAGGAAAAGGAGATAGAGAGAGCAGAGAAGGAAATAAAGAGGCTGGAGAAGAAGAAGGAAAGGATAGAAGCTAGTAAGAAGAGCATAGATAGCTATATAGATAGTATGTCGTTCTACGCAACTAGGGATAATTTCTACATATACAATGGTTGGTTTGGCTCAAAGGAGGCCAGATTAGCTAAGCAGCAGCACATGAGAGGGACATATGCGGGAGGAGCACTCCTAACTAGAGACATAATGCATAGTCAAGGGGGCATAACACTGAGGCCATCTGAGATACCCATGGGGTTCCTTACTAGCGGAGGCATAATGTTTAAGTTGATGAAATTAGGGGCTTTCATAGGAGAGCCTTTCAGGAAGTTCCAAAAACTCGCGAGTGAGGCGCTGCTCCAACCATACATAAGCCCGTCTGGATATGATGTGAAATACGAAGCAGATAGGGAGATGATGAAAAATAGTAGGAATGCTGGCATAGACAGCGCATTTATGGAGGGAGTGCAGAGGGCCAAAGATGTATATGAGCACCCACTAAAGCAAAGAGTTGATATGGCAAGGGCTAGGTCGTTGAGAGGGTTTGTAGAAACGATAACTGGGACGTTCCTGCCCATAGGAGCAATAGCAGCGGCGATAGCAAGTGGGCCTACAGCGACAATAACTGCGGGAGTTGCATTAGGAGCCTATCCTTTAGTTAATAAGCTATTCAAGAAAATGACTGGCAGCCCTTACAGCCTCTATGAGTGGTTCTTAGACAGGTTTAGCAAGGAGACATTCAAGACAGCTATGGATTTGGAAGACCTAACTTGGAGGGCAACTGTTGGATTGGTTGACTACTCTTGGTACTCTAGAGAGATGGGGGAGGTTATGGGAGGAGGAGCGAAGGCCATCCCTGGCTTAAGCTATCACCAATACACTAGCGGGGAGTATGCACTTAATGAACCAACAGCAATAGCATACAATAGGATGGCCAAAAATATGGGGCCCGGTTACAATCCTTTTGAAGTGCCCGAGAATAAGTATGGCTTTGGAGCTGTGAGATACAATAAGAGTATATTGAGGAGAGTGGAGGAGCAGAACAAGGAAATGGAAGGAACTGGTCCTGCCTACAACTTCGCATTTGGGCTTTTCTCCCCCGCTCTATTCATAAACTATCTTACGCCCAAGATAACGAGGAAAGCAGCGATGTACAGGGCTATGCCTGGCAAGGCATTGGCAAAGGACTTAACAGCTGTTGCAACAACTGCTGCAGCAATATACACTGTTGGACCCCTTGGGCCTCTTGCTATGGGAAGCGCTTATGTGGCTGCTGAGATGGGGATACATGGAGACAAAGTGCTATGTCCAAGGTGTAGGAAAGAGAAGAAAAGAGGACAGCACTGTCCTGTATGTGGATTTAAGCCAGCATCGCCATCTATCTAACATACGATTAATCCTTGAACCTCTTTATCCTCCTCTTGGGGATTTCCTTTTTCTTGAATAGCCTGTCCTTATAGAGGTAGAGACCAGCACCGATTGCTATTACCCCCAATACCGCATAGGGGTAGTAGTCGCTCAAGTCCTTCATTGGAGGCGCTAAGTTGGCTGCGTTCTTCTTCATCTGGGAAGTGATGCTCAACACCTTGACATACTGTCCCTCATCCAAAGCGCTCTTCGCAAGGGAGAGGCTCTTGCCGTACTGCTCCTCACTTATGCCAGAGCTCCTCAAATAGTTCTCCGTGTTGTCTATCTCTGAAGAGGCTGCTTCCTTCAAGGAATCCTTAGCTCTGTTGATCTCCGACAGGAGGGACTCGCCTTTCTTTGTTAGCATTGCCTTTTGCCTCGCTGTTTTGGCAGATGATATTAGCTTAAGCTTGTTCTTGAAGTAAGAAGAGGAAAATGGCAAATATTCTTCCAGATCGTTCTTCTTGGCTTCTCTCTCCATCTCCTCGTAGCCAGCTATGGCATCTGAGAGCTTTGCCATTACAGAAGAGTATGCCATATCTATGTCCTTGCTCTTGTCCTTGTAGCTCCCTACGATGGCCTCCGCACTATCCAGTGCCTTAGCAGCCTTAGAGAGTGAAACTATATCATACGAGCTCTTGGCCTTCCTGTGCTCTGCCTCAAACTCCTTGAAGGAGTCCTCTAGCGTTGTGTTCTTTGGCATTGATTTGAGATAGTCCTTCTTGAGGTTGTAGTATTTCTTCCATAGCTGAGATGAGGTAAGGGACACATAGCGCTTAACCCAACTCTTATCATATGTGGATGCGTTGCTAGTTTCCAGCTCCTTCTCCTTGTCTGAGAGCTCTGAAGACAAACTACTTCCAACAGAAACTGCTTTTTTGAGGTTTGCCACATCAGCCTCTATTGTTTTTTGGAGCTCTTCCTCAACTGCTTTCTTCTCCTCACTTATCTTATTGTCTTTTTCTATTGTGTCTGATAGGTTCTTAGCCTTTTCCAAAGCCACATCATAGAAGCCAGAGACCTGTAAATTCTTTATCTCCTGTAATGTGTCGTTGTACTCTGGAGCAGCTGTGCTCTCTAATGATGTGAGGAGTGTTGAGAGCTCTTTGTTGACATCGTCAACCTTTGTCTTCAATGTGAAAACATATGTTTTTCCTGCCTCAAGATTACTTAAAACAAGGGAAGAACCCTCCATCTCATAGGATGGGCCATCCTCTACCTCATAACCATTTATGTTGACAACTGCCCTAGTTATGTCGTATTGTGGAGAGATGGTCATCTGCTCCCTGCATAGTGTCTCGCCAGAAGTTGTAGCACAGGACAACGTAGTGTTGGAGATGTCTAAGAGTTTTTTCTTTTCTAGCATTTTTATTGTGTGGAAGCCTTTGTCAAGATTAATCGTTTTTCGCGTTCCCTTGAATTGCCCATCAACATAAACAGAGCAGTCGCAACCAACATCCAAAGTGGAGTCAACAATAGCTTCAACATCATACTCCCTGCTAAGTTGTCCCTCCTCTCCATCTGCTTCCGCACTCTCATTAAGGGAGATCTGCCTTATGAATTTGTCCTTCTTAACTATGTCAGCTGTAAGGGACTCATACGGCTCTATGTAGGGGATCCTCCACAGTATGTTGTCTCCTGTTATGACATAGCCCCTATCAACGTTGACCTCTTCTGTATAAAACTCTCCTTGTATGGGGATCGTTTTCTCAACATCAGTGAAGCGGTAGTTGAGAGGATTAGTAATTATCGCCCTTGCTTCAAGCGTTCCTTCCTCATCTATGGAGACAAGAGGCCTATCATACATTAGCTCTACCTTGACGGCTGAGAAGGAAGTGGCCAAGCGCTCTTCTATCGTTGATATGCTATCCTTGTAGAAATTCTCCAACTCCAACAGCTTGCCCATATTGCTCCTTATGAAGTCACTATCTACTTTTACGGCATTGCCCTCCAATGTGGTTTTCTTGGAAGCTATGTCGCTATACGTGCCAGTTGCCATCAAACTCTCCAACTCTTCTTTGTATGTCTGAAGAGAGGAGAAGCGTGAGTAGGCCTTGGAAAGTATTGAATCCTCTACAGAAGACAACAAGGCATACTTATCTATGTATGACTTGGAGGAGCTGTCTATTGAAGATAGTTGGGATTTCTCTAATGAAACATCCAATCCATCCTTAGATGCTCGCGATAGGAGGTCCTTAACCTCATCAACCAATGAGAGGTACTCGTCTTTTTTCATAGGTGGTTTTGCCGCAACAGCATCCAACATGCTGTCTATGCGGACATACTCCTTATAGCGGGAGCCGAGTTTTGGTTCTCCGTCTGCATTGGAAAGCATATCCTTGTATTTCTCGACATCATAGCCTTGGGAAAGCAAGCTGTCCATCTTGGAAATGAGCCTCTCCCTGAATTTTGAGAGGACTGTCTTGGCATGCTCAACTATGTGTGGCTCTTGAGAGAGGAGCTCATTATATGTGGAGAGCCCCTCATATATATCATAAGAGTAGTTGGCAGCCCCTATTGACTCCATACTATCTATAGTTGAGAGGAAAAGTTCCGCGGATTTAATGTTATTGTCTAAGTCGTTGTATTCCTCGGCGACTGTCTTTGTAGAGGAGACCGCCCCTTCTAAGTAAAGGGCATCTATATAGAAAGCCTCCTGCCTATATGCCTCTAACCTCTTCTCTTTCATATAATCAATCCTCGTGGAGAGGTTGAGCTTCATCGCCTCCACATCTGTGTAGTAAGTTGCTAAATCGCTATTATATGTATCGGCCAATGAGGAAACTCTTGTTGTGAAATTGTGCGCTTTCTCTATAATGTCAAAGGCGTCGCCAAAATAAGGATAATCCTGTCCTTCCAAGTCCTTGGATGTGTTAGTTATTGCTAAAAGCTCCCGGCCATTGTATTGGATAGATGAGAGCTCCTCTTTCAGCGTAGCGCAAGATACTGCCCCAGGACCTGTGTAGTCTTTGTTGCAGAAACCCCTGTTGGAAGCATCCTCATACATAGATATGAGTTCCTGCCTAGCTAAATCTGCATTCTGTATGGCTAGCGACATCGCATCTTGTGTACCTGCCCACGCAAGCTTGTACTTGTCAGAGTAGAGCTTACACGATGTCTTGGCATCTGTTATAGAAGAGAGGCCGTCCAACACAATTTGGCCTACATCACTCACAAGAAGCACGGGGTTTGCTGTTGCGATGGCTGCAGACATTAGTAGGAAAGATGGCAACTCAGAGGATGTCAAGGAACGTGTGTTGCCAGAGCTAACAAGCCTATAATGTGTCGTGTAATATGTATGGGTCTTATTGTTTACTGTCTTCGTGTGGCTTGTCTCGTACGTATCAACATAATAGCCAAGGGATGGCTCCATTACTGAATTGTAGGAAGATAGGGAACTAAGTTGGGATTCCGACATAGAAGTGAGTGAACTTGTTAGAGGGTCCAAAAATGAACCCTTCATATCTATGGTCTTGTCTAAGTTGAATATGAACATTGCATCACACACATTGTAGTGGGAGATGGCTGCCTGAGCCTCTGCTTTGGCAGCACTAAGGCTATCATATATGCTACTATTGAGGTATGTTGGTATGTCATAAGCAAGCAATGGGTTGAGGTTGTTCCTCGTAGCTGTCGGATTTGCTATGAGTTGCCCATCAAGGTAGGTGTAGTATTTCCAGGAGGGGTCGTTGAGTTTTAGGGTAATCTGGGGGTTGAGGGGTTCGGAGTAATTATACTGCATAGTTAGAGGAGAGCTTGTTGTTGGTGTTGTTGGTGTTGTTGAAGAGCCATTTGAACCAGAAGCAAAGAGAAGGCTAAGCATAAGGATAAATGTCAGCATATGAGTGAATCTCATAAATTATAGATAATTGAAGTTATTTATAAATGTTTTTAGTGTTGGCAATGTGGAGGTGTTGGGCTTGGTGGGCTTGGTGGGTTTGTTGAGTAGGGCTAGGAATAAGGAATATAAAAGCTACATGGGAATATAATTAAATGCTTAAAAAAATCAAATTTAGGTGGAAGGAGAAAGAACTTGAAGGAATACTCTTGCCAAGTCCAGAAAAAGGTAGGGTAGTGGTAAAGTTGGATAGCGGCTACAACATAGAGGTTGACGAGAAAGACATAGAAGTTGTGGAGAGCACGGAAATAGAAAAAGGTGAAGAAAAAGAATTGGAAAAGGCAGAAGGTGGCGAGATAAGCCTCTTGGGCTTTGGCGGTACCATCTCTTCAAAGGTTGATTATGAGACAGGAGCCGTATCCCCGACGATAAGTGCGAGAGAGCTTAAGAAAAGCTTCCCCGAGCTTGAAAAAATAGCAAGTGTTGATGTTAAGCAGGTAATGGAGATATTTAGCGAGGAAATGAGCGTGGAGCATTGGGAGGCAATGGCAGAGACAGTATATGAAGAGCTAAAAGAAAAGGAAGGCGTTGTTGTCTTACATGGAACGGATACTCTCGGCTATAGTGCTGCTGCTCTCTCTTTTGCGATAAGAACTCCTAAACCCGTTGTCCTTGTTGGAGCTC
The DNA here is from genome assembly GCA_003694965.1 of Methanobacteriota archaeon. Taxonomy (GTDB): domain Archaea; phylum Micrarchaeota; class Micrarchaeia; order Anstonellales; family J096; genus J096. The sequence goes on from RFJG01000064.1 coordinate 16,825, forward strand.
AGAGAAGCTCGGACAGGCCGAGTAGTGATAACAAGCTTAACTTACTGAGTGCAGTGTTCTCGGCAAAGCAAGATTTTGGGGAGGTTGTTGTATGTATGCATGCCAACACATCCGATGAGTTCTGCCTCTTACATAGAGGAACTTGCGTTAGGAAAGACCACTCAAGCAGGAGGGATGCTTTCAGGAGCCATAACATAAGGGAGCTTGCGAGAGTTCATTGGAAGGGTTATTTTGAGGAAATAGAAGGCTTGAAGAAAAGAGCTGAGCTAAAGTTGGACAATTCATTCAATGATAACGTTGCTCTCATATATGCTTACCCGGGGATGAAGGGAAAACAAATAGAGGCATTGTCCGAATACGACGGCGTTGTCATAGCTGGGACTGGATTGGGCCACGTATCCTTGGAAAAGGTTGGGAAGGAGATAGGAGAACTTGTAGAGAGCGGGCTCTTTGTCTATATGACAACACAGACAGAAGAGGGGCCAGTTAACCTAAACGTCTATAGCACAGGGAGAAAATTGCAGGAAATGGGAGTGGAGGGCAATATGAATACAATGTTGCCAGAAACAGCTTATGTGAAATTGTGCTGGGCCTTAGGGCATACTAAAAAGAGAGAGGAAGTTGCAGAAATAATGAAAAGGGACATAGCGGGTGAATTAACTGGAAAGCTCAAATACATATGATGCCGTTAACGACTATGTTAGGGGCATATTCGGAAAGTTGGGAATAGAAGAGAGGGAGTTCCTAGAAGAACTGGTAGTTGATAGAACATACATAAGAGTAAATACGCTCAAAGTTAGCCTAAGCAGGTTCTTGAAGAACACGGAGTTGGAGTTGTCAAAAACAGGATACAAGTACGGCTACAGAGTAGAGGGGGATGTAAAAATAGGGAAGACGATGGAATACTTCTTGGGTTACCTGCATACGCAATCCCTCTCCTCCATGATGCCCGTCCTCGCATTTAGCTCTTGGAAGGATAACATAGAGGTGCTTGATGCAGCAGCCTCTCCTGGAGGTAAGACAAGCCAGATAGCACAACACACCTCCAACAAAGCAGCTATAACAGCCATAGACAAGAGAACGGGCAGGATCTCATTGCTAGTCTCTAATTTGGAGAGGCTCGGCGTTGTCAGTGTAAATGTAGTGAGAAGAGATAGTAGAAAGCTGCCTTGGAAAAATACATTCAACAAGGTCTTGGTAGATGCTCCTTGCTCATCCCTTGGCTCTTCATTGTTCGCATTGAGAAAGACGACACATAGGAGGGTTAGGGATATGGCAAGAGTGCAGAGGAAGATGCTCCTATCCGCATTTGATGCTCTCAAAGAAGGAGGAGAGCTTGTATACAGTACTTGCACAATAACAGAAGAGGAGAACGAGGCAGTAGTGGCCAACTTGCTAGAGAATAGGAGTAATGCCACTATAGAGAGAGTTAAGCTGCCGATAAGGCATAGCAAGGGATTAGAGAGCTATGAGTTCAGCGACAAGGTTGCCCGCATATACCCTTGGGAGGTTGAGAGCGAGGCATTCTTTGTTGCGAGGATTAAGAAGAGCTAATACCTTATCGCCTCAAGTGGGGATATCTTTGTTGCCCTGCGCGCTGGGAGGATACCACCTAGGACTCCGACAACAACACCTATGATAAGAGCGACCACAACTTGTATTATGCTTATGGAGAAGGGCACGACAGAAGATGCAACAATACCTATGGCAATAGCTACCAATAACCCAGCAATAGAGCCTATCAACGACAACAACACAGCTTCTGTCAAGAAGAGCAGGAGTATTGTTTTTTGCTTAACGCCGACAGCTCTCATAATGCCGATCTCCCTTTTTCTTCTCAATACGGAAGTAAACATTGTATTACCTATGCCCACGGCACTAACGAGGCTTGCTATGAGGCCAACTGCCACAGCCCCAAGGTATATTATGTTGAGTATGTTCCCCGTTGTCTCTTGAAAAAATTCCTGCGTTATTATCGTGAAGTCTTTTTTGTCAACAGTTAGGCCGTGTTTCCTTGCGAGGAACTCTTCTACTTCTTTCTTAGCCTTTGCGGTGTCCGTACCATCCACTAAGTCTATCCCTATAAAGCTTATGTCATCTTTCTTCAAGCCTATGTTTGGCCCATCCTTGAAATTTATGAATATAGCCTCATCATCTGAGCTGGAGAATGCCTGCCCTATCTCCTTTATCGTTCCAACAACGCGGAACTTCCGCCCATTTATTGTCAGGCTTTTGCCCGGATAGACAGTTTTTGAGAATAGCTTGTGCGCCGCCTTTCCTCCCAAGACTGCAACATACCTCTCATTATCAGAGAAAAAGCGGCCCCTCTCTAATTTATAGACATCTTTCCATTGGCTGAAAAAAGCCGCTGTTGTGACATAGATTGTTGATTCTATCTCTTCATTCTCAAACTTTATCCTCTCTTTTGAGAATGTCCCATAACTGACACTGTCAACAAATGAGAACCTCCTCAACTCTGTAGCATCTGACAATGAAAGCGAACCAAAACCTGAGAAGGTATTACTTATGTCGCTTATTGGAGCAATTATCATCTTGTCAGTTCCGAACATAGCAAATAGCTCGTTAGCTTGGTCTATGAGGCCTTGCCCTATCCCTATTATGAGCACTGCTGTCAGTACTCCTAAGAACACACCTATAAGCGTTAGGCTGCTCCTTATGGCATCGCTTTTTAGGGATTTATAGGCTATTGCTGCTATTTCCTTCCTCTTCATTATTCATACCTCATAGCTTCCGCTGGGCTTATGGAAGTGGTTGTTCTCGCTGGCAAGTAAGAGGCGATAGCTCCTGCCAACGCAAGTATTACAGTAGCTACAATTATCAATGGGAGGTTTGCCTCAAAAGGAACGATGCCTTGTAAGATGCCGATAACCAAGCCGATAAAGCTTCCTACGACACTCCCGATGATGGCTAGCATCACCCCTTCAAAGACAAATAACCTTACCACTTCTTTGTTTTTCACCCCCAATGTCTTCAGTAAGCCAATCTCTCTTCTCCTATCTATTATATTCATATACACTGTGTTTGCTATTCCAACAATACCAACAAGCAACGCCATAGCAGAGACAGCTATGAAGAAAGCCTCCAACATAGAGGTAAGTTTTCCTATCTGTTCTCCTATGAATTTCGCAGTAATTACTGTGTATGTCTTTTTGTCTCCAACTCTTTTTGTTATTGCTAGCATGTTGTCTATGTCTTTTGCTACCTTCTCTGAATCATAGCCGTCCCTGACCTTAGCTGCTATTGTCAACACTTCGTTTTTCTCAAACCTGTTAGGGAAAAGCTTCCTAACGGTGTCCTTCCTAATGAAGACTCTGTCATCTATGCGTGCAAGGGAGTTGCCGCTTTCCTTAAGTATTCCGACAACTCTATAGAGTTCTCCCTCTATCTCAACTTTCTTATTTACTTGCAGTTCTTCTGAAAAGAGCGTCTTCGCTATGGAACTGCCCAACACTATGTCGTGGCTCCCTTCTATCCACCTCCCCTCATTTATTTTGAGGCTCGGCGTTATGTCTATGTATTCCTTGTCTATGCCAACGACATTTGCCTTCTTGCTAGCATTTTTGTAAGTAATCTCTACCAAACCAGCTAATAAGCCGGTTGCTCTCTCAACCCCTTGGATATGGAGGACTCTCTTCACATCGTTTTCGGTGAATTTCTGCTTTAATGGTATGAAATTCTGCCTTTGCGAAGCCACAAAGATGTTCTCACTTACTTGTGTCGGCACTATTATGACAAGTTGAGTCCCGAAGCTTGTCGCAGACGTAGTTACTTCTTTTTGGAGACCAGAGGCTAGGCCCGTCAATGCAGCAATGCTAAAAGCCCCTATGGCTATCGCTACTATTGCTAGCAATGTCCTTAACCTGCCCAGCCCCAAGGACCTAACTCCATACTCTGCTATTGTCTTATTTTCCATGTTTCTTTTTTCCTTTTAGGTAGTACCAGCCACCCGCTCCTACTGCTATCACTGCAACTATTGGCAATAGCAGGTCTTGCTTTCCCTTTTCCGGCTCTTCTATGCTCAACTCAAATTCCTTGGTAAGAGTGTATGTCTTCCCAGAAGGGTCGCTGTACTTGACGCTCACGTTGGCTTTGCCGTTGTTGACATCCTTAACCTTTATTTTGAATTGTTGGCTACTAAAATCATCTGGCTCCAAGGACCCTATGAACCTCTCCTTTTGTATGTCTAACACATCAAAGGCGTCAGAGCTAATAGCAACAGACACTCCCGAAATGCGGTAAGATGCCTTGTTTGCAACAACAACTGAGAGGCTGTGTTCCCCTTTCTTTCTCAATGGCAATGGCGTTGCTTCCAAGAACACACCTATGGCGTTCCCTGCCTTCACTGATATGGGGACGCTCACTTCTGTGCTCTTTTCTTTGCCTTCTTCTTTCCAGTTTATTGTGAATTTCACAGGGTTTTTTCCTGGACTCAATGTCGTATATGCGTTGACGGCTATGCTCTTCTTTTCCCCCACTCCGATCTCTCCTATGTATAGCTCGCTTATTCCGGGGAAGACGAGGTTCTCATCCGCTTTTATGCGCACATCACTTGCCCTACTCCCCCTGTTTTCCAAGACAAGTTTTAGCTTTTCCTCCTCTTTATGCGTTATCTCTCCATCCTGTACTATTGTAAATCGCGTTGATTGCTTACTCACTGTTATAGGCAAGCTTATGCTAACACTGTGGTCTCCTCCTATTCTATCCTTATAATCCACAACAAAGGAGACGGTGTTCACACCTTCGTTGAGGAGAGATGCGTCGTAGCTCACATTCTTTTCCTTACATCCATCTACATCTCCCAAGAATGCCTTGCCGCCCTCTAGTGAGAGGGTTGTTGAGCTAACATATACATCTCTTGCTATGCCATTTTCAGCACACACAACCATAGATGTTTTCCCTTCTTTATTGATTTCTTTTGGGTTTAGCTCTACTGTCATTGACGGAGTCTTTACTACCTTTACAGGTATTGATGTTCTTGTTGTGGCAACTTTTGAGTTTGTTGTGCTCCCCTTCTCAACAAGTGCAGAGCCCCCTATTTCTAGAGAGATGGAGTATATGCCTTCCTTTGCTTCCTTGTCTATGTTTAGCGGTATGGAAACTGCCATAGTTCCCTTGCTTATCTTCCCTATGTTGATAGTCTTTGTAGCTATTGGAGAGCTAGCTTTAACATATACTGATTCAAATCCAACAAGCGTCTCCGTACTACTTACAGGATAGTCAAAACTTATGTTCAAGTTAAGTACTCCCTGGTCTCCTGGTTCGTAACTAACCTTATCAGTGCTGTAGCTACTTACAGTTATTCCGTATGTCAAGTAGCTAACAGACAACAACAGCACAAAAAGTGCCATAATTCCTTTTTTCATCTTCTCACCTTCTTTCTTTTATGGTTATTACCATCCTTCTCAATCTTTCCATCTTTTATGTGCACAACCCTACTGCTATAAGCAGCTATGTTGGGATCGTGCGTAACAACAACGAGTGTCTTTCCTTCCTCATTCAAGTCTTCAAATATTGCAAGAACTTCCTCAGCTGTCTTTGAGTCCAAGTTTCCTGTCGGCTCGTCTGCAAGTATAAAAGATGGCTCCATTGCAAGAGCCCTTGCTATAGCTACTCTTTGCTGTTGCCCTCCGCTGAGCTGGCTAGGCCTATGTTCTGCCCTTTCTTTTAGTCCGAGGTCTGAGAGGAGCTCCATTGCCTTCCTTCTTGCTTCCTCTCTGTCTATGTCATATGCAAGGAATGGTAGCATCACATTCTCAACAGCAGTGAACGATGGCAGGAGGTTATAAGCTTGGAATACAAACCCTATCTTCCTCCCTCTGATGTCCGCTCTTGTATCCTCATCTAACTTGGAGACGTCCTTCCCATCTATTCTTATTTTTCCTCCTGTTGGCTCATCCAGCAACCCCATTATGTGGAGGAGAGTGCTTTTACCACTCCCAGACGGCCCAAATATAGACACCATCTCCCCCTTCTTTATTGATAGGGAGATCCCTCTTAATGCAACTGTCTCAACATCTTCGTTCCTGTAAACCTTCTTTATGTTCTCTAATTCGATTACTGCTTTGGCACTCATGCTACCAACTCCCTGAGGAATTCCCCTATTGGGTTATTGTTGAGGTATTTCTTAAGGCGCTTGAGGACATCTTTACCTCTGCTACTAGCTTTATAGAGGACTCTTCTCCCCTCCTTTCTCTTTGTGACGAGCTTGAGTTTTTCCAACTCTGCCAACATAGGGTAGATGCGCGATGCCTTTACAGTGCCCAAGTCAAGGGATTCCATCCTCTTAATTATGCCATAGCCGTGCATCTCCTCCTTTGAGAGCATCCACAGCAATAGTGAGAAGTAAAACTTCCTAACTATGAGTTGTGACATTGGCTTTTTCTTATCTAAGAATAACTTGTGAACTCTCCTTATGGCATCTCTATCCATATTTGGATATATCTAACTATGGATATATAAATCTTTCCTTTTTCGCTTCTATTCTATCAACTAAAGAAATCAACGAGGCCTTTTTGTTGCACCCTCTCATCCTCAAAGACGCTCGCAATCTCCTCCTCTACTAACTTGAGTCTCTGCTTTAGGTAGTTGGGCAGGGAGAACCTATCAGCCAACTCTATCGCTCTTCCCAAATACTTCTCTATCCCTCCCTTATGTATAGTTAATGTTAGCTCTCCATTGCACTTGAGGCACTTTCCCCTTAGCGGAGGCCTATCATATTTCTCATTGCAATGTGTGCACCTGAACTTCTGTCTTGAGAACTTCCTAAGGTTTCCATATATGTCAGGTATGAAGTGGCTAAGTATTACCTTTTCCATTCCATCCTGGAGGTCAACAGCCCTTATCTTCCTCATGACATCAACTTCAGCTTCTATTTTTTCTGGTATGCTCTTTAATCGCGTGTATGTTGATTGCAGTGGCCCTAACTGGAGATAAGCCCCTTTATGCGTGAACCCTATCCCTTGGTAGGGGTTTTCTTTGTCTAGCAAGCTCTCAACGAGCTCCATCTTGACATTGTAGGCCATCTCTCCTTTCCAGGCCTTTTCATAGAGCTCATACGGATACTCGCTCACTATCTCCATGACGTGGACCTCGTCATCAACTTCCTTGGGGTTTATCTTCGCATTGAGTATGAGTGGAGAGTCCATAGTCCCTCCTCTTGACACATAGAGGTATTCCTTAGAGAAATTTATGAGTCCATCTAAGAGTAACATTATGGCATCCTCATCCCCATCTGCGTTCCTCCTCCTCGCACATATGAGATAGGGGTGTGCATAACCAACTCTTGCTTGTGTAAACCCTATTATCCTGGCAAGGTTACCTGCTGATGTGTGAGGGGATAGGCTTATGACAAGTTTTCCTATCAGCCCTTCTTTGTCCTCTATATTGTAGTAGGGCTCCATTCCATAGAGCTTAACGAGCATCTCATCTATGAACTTGGCTGCGTTTATGAGGCTCTCAACCATCCCTTCTGAAACTAGTATGTCTTGAGGGTAGAGCTCAACTATCTGCTCCCCACTAACTAACTCTTCTCCATATACATCTTTTGTGTAGCCGAGCTCCCGCAGTTTTTCTATAGGTACTCCTATGTCTTTAGCATAGAAATGTGTTAATGGCACATCAGTTGCATCGAACCTTACTGTCCCATCCCTGAATACATAGAGGTTGTGTTTTGCCCTAAGGAAGCCTTTCTCAAGCCTCTCGCTCATCTTCATCCTGCTCATAAGGCCCTTAACTCCCTTTATCTCGTGCTGGCTCCCTATGAGCTCCCTGCACTTATCATACATCTCAACAAATGGGAGGTCCATCTTTTTTACTTCAAGAGGGACACTCATAGACTTACATAGAGGACAGAGTAGGTATGGCACTTCCTTCTTGCATTTCTTACAATAGTATGTCATCGCCTCCACAGTGTTCAGCCTTTCCATCTTTTTTACTTTGAGAGTATTGTAGAGCTTGCTCAAGCTTCTCTGCGGCTGTCCTGTTGGGAATAGGACGTGTGGCTTTCCTTCCATTTCCCTTAGCTTGGCCTTTTCGGGCCTCCCCATCCTTCCTCCGACATAGGAGCCGCCCTTGTCCTTTATCTCTACTCCGCTTATTGATGACAAGACCTCTAATATGTTGTCTTTCTCCTCTATAGTTTTGGCAAGCTCCTCCCTGCTTGCACATAGCAGTGTTCTTTCTAATATTTCCTTACTCTCTTTGCTTAACTTAACTACTCCTTCAACAACTTTGTGTTCCAAGCCAAGCAGCTCTAAGAGCCTCTTACCTTTCTTTATTGCTTCCATACTGCCAGAAACATAGTCGTAGAGCTCGAGGAGCTGCTCTTTCTTTAGTTCTGTCCAGTAAGGAAGGGCTATGGGGTGGAGCGCTATGTTGTGTTTTTTTGAGAGTTCAAAGGCCTCCTCAACACTTGCTGGCTCTCCTATGTCAAGGCCGGCTTTTTTGACCTCTGCTCTCCATATCTCCTCAACATAGCCAGGCGGCAGTAGGGGTGAGTTGCTTTTGAGGAAGTCCCCAAAACTTATGAGGAGGTCTCCGAGGTGGATTATCTCTACAACATCGTCCTTTACCTCTAAGGCTCTCTCGTATGTCGTGATTTTTTCAACGCTCCCATCCTTAAGCTTGACTATGGGCCCTTCTATGTCAGTGCAAGAGGCAACAACAGCACCCTTTCCTGGCTTCTCCAACTTTAGTTGAGTTCCATATGCTAGGAAATTGCCGCTTAATACCATCGTCGCTGGGTGGAGATTCTTGCCCATGATGCCAGTTGTGAATGTCCTCCCATAACGGACACGGAATCCTCCTCTCCTTGATGGGTAGGAGAAGACGGGCCTCCCTATAACTAAGCCGTCGAGGTAGACAGCTCCCTTGTCCTCTGCTTTCTTGACAGGAGTTAGCTCCTTAATGAACATCCATTCCTTTAAGCTCAGCATTTTTGCATACTTAGCAACCTTGCTCGCCTTTTGCAATAACCCCTCACATATGACAAGAGCTACTCCACTCCTTACTCTATTGGTCTTAATCCTCGGGTGGTCCCTGTTGACAGAAACCTCCACCTCTTCTGTTGGCTCTCCATCTATGCATACTGGGCTGTTCTTTAAGACCTCCTCTATGTGGCTCTCTGGCGGGAAGTACTGCAACCTTGCAGCAGCCTTATCATAGAGCTGTATCTCTTCCAAGACTCTCTTTATCTCGTTGGCATCTGGCTTAAACGCTTCTATGTTGAGCTCCCTCCTTGCGAGGTCTGCCAATATGACAGTTAAGGCGGCAACTGTTCCTCCTGCGCTCCTTATGGGCCCAGCATAGTAGACTGCAACATAATCCTTGCCGTTGTAGTTGTTGATGGAAACCTTTGCTATTCCTTCTGTTGGGGCTACGAGGACACCTTCTGTAAGTATTGCCGTCCCTACACGCACTGCCTTGTCAAGGAGCTCCTCCCTACTACCTTTTATGAGTTCTCCTCTTGCTATCTCTTTTGTTATCTCAAATGCTATCTTTTCCCTATTGAGCCCAGCCTTCTCCATATTCCGTATGGCATCCGCTATCCCTTCTATTTCCAGTAATCCCTCTACTCTGCTCGCAACATCCCTCGTTATCCTTATCTCAACCTCTTCCTTTGGGTCATAGCCCTTTTTCCTCGCTTCCTCCGCATAAGCATAGGCTCTTTCCAGCTCTTTTCTCATCCTCTCAAAATAGTCCTCAATCATAGGCTTCTCACATCCACAATGGACAGCTTTTTGCTGTTGAGGTTATACACTGGAATGTTGCCCGGCGTTGGTATATGCCCTTGTTTTATCTGGAAAGGCGTCTGGTCTTGGAATGTGCCTGAATTGAGCATAAGGACTCCCTTATAGAGGGCTTGGCCATTCTTGTGTATGTGGCCACAATGGAAAACATGGGGCACTTTGTCCATAACCATGTAGTCTATCTCTTCTGGCACTATGGGATTTGTCCCGTATATTGGGCTGAGGTGCCTCCTCCTGAAATACTCCCTCATTATTGGCTCTACCTTATGGTATGTTAGATGTCTTATGTTAGCAACAAGAGAGTCCATAGATGTGCCGTGGTATATCAAGTGCTTAAACCCTTCTATGTGGACAACGCCAGGGTTGCCAACCAAGTAAGGCTTCTTATTGGAGAAGAAACTTTCCTTAAGGGCGGGCATCGGTTCAGCCCTCCTCACAGCGTCGTGGTTTCCCGGACTTACTACAACATCTATGTAGTCTGGCAACTCCTCCAGCAACTTGTCGAATAACTCATACTGCCCGTATATGTCCTTGACGCTCAGCTCCTTCTCCTGACCCGGATATATTCCTATGCCGTCAACAACATCACCAGCTACGACGATGTATTTTATTTTTCCGGCTAGCTCCTTCTTTGTTGAAGGTTCCCTTATCCAAGACATAAATCTGTTGAGCATATCCTCCAAGCAAAACCTGCTCCCAAGGTGTATGTCAGAGAGATATGCAACAGCCACATCCTTCTCTATTGTTGGGTGCACTACCCTCTCTCTGACATCTGGGAACTCCAAGTCCTCAACCAGTAGGAGTTTGTCCTTGACTTTGCAATACACTCTTATCGTGTCTTCCTTTGTTACGAGGGCTATTTTGTCCATAACTCTCTCGTCATTCTTGTTGGCAACAGCCACGGCTTTTCCAGTTAAGTCCTCCAAGGATAGTACTGTGTTGCCGCTCCTGCTCTCTCTTTTCTCGCTAACCATTGCTATTATGCTAACCTTTTCTCCATTTGCTTTTGACAAATCCCCTATGAGCATCTCACTATACTCGCTCGTGTGGGGGCCGAAGAGGCTCCTCATCCTCTTGAACCTATTCTGAAAATACCTTACGAAATCCTTGGCACTTCCTTTTGTCCTGCTCTTCCCAGTGACATCTCTCTTGTGGTCAATTATTATGTCGCTCTCATACTCCTTAGCTACTGGTTTGTAGTGGCTCGCTCTCTTTACCTCTACTATTGGTTTTTTGATGACCTTGATGGCATTCTCTACATCGTCCTTTCTTACTATGGAGATGTCTCTCTTTTTTAGGTACTCCTCTACCTTTGCCTTCATCTCTTCTTCGAGGTTTTGCATAGCTTCGTGAGCTTCTACATTATACCTCATCAGAGCCACGGCGCTTACCTCAGCCCTGCTTTATTGACTCAAGAGAGGAGAGTATGTTTAACAGCTTTATCCTCATATGTGATGCTATGTTCGGGTCTTCAACTGTTTTCTCTATGGCGTAGACTGCTGCGGAAACCCTGAGGCTCTTGTCCTCGTCTTTCTTAAGTAAGTTCTTCTTAGCTTCTTCAAGGCAGGATTTTATGTTTTTTGAGGCAAAACTATCATTCAAGGCATCATCTATCAATAAGATAACGTTTTCAAGCTCTTCCATAAGACCACCAAACATAAGTTATGGGCAGTAAGCTTTTAATATTGGCTGTAGATAAGCTTATATGCTGTCTAGCCGTGCTGCGTTCTTAACACTGACATTGCTCTTCTTACTAATGAGCATATTACATGCGGCTTCTGTATGTCCCTATGAGTATAAGGCATCTATTTACTCAACTATTACACTCAACCAGAATGGAGACATGCTATCTGTTAAGCTAACAGCATTCCAGAATGCTGAGTTCAGGGATGTCCAATACCCTACTTTCCTTTTCTTGATTAGCGGCACTAGCGGCTGTAGTGAGAGCAAGCCCTGCCTCTATAAGGGCTTGGCTGATCCGTCTGGCTACTTTGTTTTCAACATAACACAAGCAGGAGATGTTATTGGCGAGAACTTGAGCAAGGCAACATTCTCTGTTATTTATCCTTATTATAATGCGAGCAATTCCTGTAAGTTGGGAGAAGCCCTTGCTTTGACAGAGCCTTCTTCTCCTAGCCAATGGACGAGCTCTTTTTCCAACATCCCTTCTGTAGATGTAAACAATGCACTTTCTTCAATTCCTTGCATTCCAACATCTTCAATAGATAGTGGTAGCTGCCCCTCCCTTAGTTCGTGGAGGATAGCGCAGGTCATAGACCCCCAACAAGGGCCTATTGATACATCTGTTCTTGTACCTGCTCCATCAATATATACTACGAGTCCTCCAACTCCTCCAGCTTCTTCCCTTTCATTTACATCAACCTCTTCTGATTTCTTCTGGCCTTTCTTCCTTTGCACCTCTATATTTGGCATATTGTTGGCTGCTGCGTTTGCTTCTGGCCAAAACCCATTCTTTTGGTTTACATTGCAAGCAACGCGGAGGAGCACTTACAGGAGTGCAGGCATGACTTCTTTTAGGCACTTCCAAAGAGCCGGATATGCTTATGGGAAGAAAGGTTTGTGGGTAGCTCAACAATCTGCAGGGACAACATTGGGAGCGTTAAAGACAGCTTTTGCGTGGCTTGCTGCCACTGGTAAGTTGCAGGAATGGTTGGGCGGAGAAACTAAGGACAAGGACAACGACACACAGACTGAGGAAACTTCTTCAACGAATGGGGACAAGAAGAAGACAAAAGAGACTAAACAAGGCGCCAAGTCAGGTTTTGCAACTAAA
>RFJG01000065.1 GCA_003694965.1 Methanobacteriota archaeon
AAAGCGTGGCCTATCGAACAATGGTGCTCCTTTAGTGGGAGCCCATTCTGTCAGACAAGCTACCCCGGGGGTAACAGACTTGTCGCGGGTGAGAGTACACATCGACCCCGCGGTTTGGTACATCGCTGTCGGCTTGGGTCATCCTGGCGGTGCAGGAGCCGCCAAGGGTTGGTTTGTTCATCCATTAAAGACCCACATGAGCTGGGTTCAGTACGTTGCGAGACAGTACGGTAGTATCTACTGGGAGCGTTGGAACCTGAGAGGAAGGATCCTTTAGTACGAGAGGAACGGGGATTCGGGGCCTCTGGTGTATCGGTTGTTAAGGCATTGCCGAGCAGCTACGCCCTAGAGGATAAGACCTGAAAGCATCTAAGGTCGAAGCCTCTCTCAAGACGAGGTTCCCAAAGCCCGCCCACAGCAGATGGGTTATATAGGGCGGCGGTGTAAGCACCAAGGGCAACCGAGGTGTTCAGCTGGCCGTCACTAAAGGGATATAATACCTAACTTTCTATCTGGCTTCTCTTCTCTTTTTTCTCTTACTTATGATGGAGCATTTTTACTATCGCCGACAATATGGAGGCAACTCTATTCTTGGCTAGGTTTGCTATGTCTTTAAGAGACATGCCTTTAAGCCTTTTCTTAAGCCATTTTATGAATGTAGTTTGGAGAACAAGCAACCTGTATATTAGCTCCTCTTTTTTCTTTTCTATGAGGAGAAGGACGCGTTTCTTAGTAAGTGGCGGGAGTTTTGACAGCGTCTTTTTCTTGAACTCCTCCAACCCTTTCTCCTTTATTGTCTTGGTTGATTCTTCAAGTATTTTTTCCTGCTCTTCCAGCTCTTTTAAGACTTTCTCCTTTCTCATCTCAGCATCTTGCAAGTTTTTGGGAGTTTCCTCTACATACTCGTCAAGCTCCTTGATGAGTTCGGAGCCCTCATCCTTGCCGAACATCTTAGGCGCTTTTGAGAGATTTTCCAATTTCTTGCTAGCCTCCTCCTCTATCTTGTCCTCATCTTTAGCAATTAAGGGAGAGGAGATGTAGTCGTCTATTTTTTTCTCTGACAGAAGGGCTGCGCTCTCCTCAACAAGCTTCTGCTCAACACTATCATAGAATACCTTCTGCTCCTCCTCTATTATCTCCTCTTTCTCAGTCTCGGGGTCCTTATAGATGAGGTAGTATTTCTCTTGTATCTTATTGGGCCGTAGTATAGTAGTGTCTCTCTCTTTTTTTTCATTTTCCTTGCCTTTACCCCCCATAGCTGGCATTTTCATGTTCCGAAGCTGTTCTATTTTTATTGGTTTTTTGGCTTTCTTGATTTTCATAGCCATAGGTGGAGGGTTCTTTGGAGGCTTCCTGTTCCCTTCTGTTCTCTCCTTTTCCTCCGCCCGTATGAAGATAGATACAATTACTGCCTTCGCAAAGATTGTGGCCATGGCCTCTTTATTTGCTTCCTTTCCTTGAGAAAGTGGGTTGGCAAATATATCTGGCATAATTACACGAAGGTGCAGTTGTTGACATCAAAGCTCTTGCCAAGCATAACTCCTAATAGCCACGGAACGAGTATTACCATCAATATCCCTATGAAAGCACCTTGCAATAAGCTCTGGCTCCACACAATGACCCTTGCCCTCATCTCAGCACTGAATATCTGCGCAGCAGCGTAGCTCACAGAAGAGAGAAGTATCATCACCATTGCCAAGTCTCCGACAATGTCGAACAAGAACTGACAAAGTCCTTGTAAGGCTGTCTGCAAGTTGGAGGGAGAAGCAACGGTAAACGCAACAATCAAAAGAATTGGGAGGAGCGCTTTCCTCATCAAGCACAAGCCTCCGTAAGGTTGAGTTCTGGCGCAACCGCGGAGAGTATGTATGGAACTCCTATGAAGACAATGATACCTATAGCGACATATATTATTATGTTAATTGCCCAGCTCTTTGCCTTTGCCCCAACTTCTTGGCCTAAGACATTGCCGCCAGCATAAGCAACGGCAGCGACAACGACAGCAAGAACAACTAAGGGAGTTAATAGATCTCTGAGCATATTGTAGAGGTCGCAGAGAGCAGTAGATATCCTAGTACTAGGAGTTGTTGCTGAGAACACTATTGAGAGTAGTGCCGTGAAAACAAGAAAACTCATTAGCTTGTTCATTTAATTCCACCTATGTTTTAATTTGGGGTTAAGTGTTTATAAAGATTTTTATCGGCTTTCTTCTCTTAATGAGCACGTTGGGTAGTATGCAAAAAGCATTGAGATTAAGCCGAGCATTATGAAAAAGGACTTTGCCAATGAATATATGGAACCGCTAATATCAATAGAAGCTAAGAAATCCTCTGCCACCTCCATAGAAAGGTAGAGGGAAAACATGAGCATAGCAAGGACGTATGTGCTGCCTTTTTTAGTCCTCCAAAGATATTTGAAGAGTAGCAAGCCGCTTATGAAAGCAAGTATAGAAAAAATGAAACTTATTAAGCTCCTTTCCATATCAACCCCTCACATACTCCTCCTTTAAGGAAATCCCTATGAATAGGAAAAAGAATATCCAGATTATCCTGTAAAGAACGCTGTACGCTATGCTGGTTTCGCCAAAGTTAGTATACTGCTCAAAGAACTCCCCCATAACGGCAAAGAAAAGGACGACGAACGTAACGAACATCATACGGCCGCTGAAAAACTTATGGGGCGCTCTCCTAGCACATTTCAGGTAATGCTTGTATGAGAGCGTTGTTAACATGAAGAGCAGACCAGCAGATAAAAGTTGGACAACGGCAGAAAAACTTACAAGGACAGAACCATCCATAAAGAAGATACTAAGAGATGCTTTTTAAAGCTATTCTCTCACCGCCCAACGCGCAGCCTTTACTCTTGCTTGCAACACTTCCTTAGAAACTATGTATATGTAGGCAGAGAGAAAGAGAGCTAAGGCGGAGACAAGCTCAGCTGAAAATATAGTAAAGACACTCCCAATTATCCCATAAGCTGCGAGCAACTCAAAGAATGTATTGGCTGCTATTATGCTTGAAAATGCCACGATTGCATTTATGAGCCACTCGCCCTTATACTTAAATAGAAGAGCCAAACCGACAACGGATACCATAGCTTCCAGTATAATGTCGTATTCAAGAGTCAAAAGAGATGGAATTAAGAGAAGGAGAGAGGCCACTATAAAAGGAATAGAGAATGTCATCTTCTTGAAGCTCATACGCTCCCACACAAAGACATAGGTGCCAAAAAGAGATAGTAGGGAAAAGAAAATGAATATAGAAGAAAAGGAGGGATCTCCACTATACTCTGCTGTCACAAATCCTATGTAAAATATGTTGGTAGTGAATAGTGCCATAAGCGTGTACCTTATCCAGCCCGTTGTGTTCCCAATTGCTGAGAAGAGGAAGAAGAATGCTGCTATGTGGAGGATTGCCTGTATAGCGTAGACGCCGCGTGATGAGAAAAAAACAGAGGCTGCTACAACAACGAGAAGAGACAGACCAAGAACAGCCATCTTGAAAGTATTACTCTTCTGCATAAACTTATGTCTTCTTAGGGATTTATAAATCTTCCACCGGCTTTTTGGCAAGCACTGCCTGATGCCTCCCTAACTTCTTGACGATGGAGAAGCCAGCTTCCCTTAACCTCTTGGCAGCACTCTCCAATTGTAGCTTAGGGGATGTCTTGCTGCCAACATAGTGGTAGAAGAGGCCACCATCCTTGAGAGCATTGAAGCATTTATTGTAAAAATCCCTGCTATACAGGAGGGGAGCATGAGAGGCCCTCGGAGGGTCGTGGACTATTCCATCTAAGTTAGAGTAATTCTCTATTAAGTTGTAGGCATCTCCCCTATCTATGTTAGCCTTCTCGAATAGGTCCTTGCTGAATGGGTTAATCCTTGCCAACTCTAAGACAGCATCGCTAATCTCAATAGAGGAGACAGCTGCTCCCTTATTTGCGAGCTCTATGGAGATGTAGCCAAGGCCAGCGCACGTATCCAACACCGTGCCAATAGGCATAAGAGAGGCAACAGACTTGGCATATTCAATGGGAGTTGCCCAGTCCTTGAATAAGTGCATCCTCAACCCATCTATGTCAAGAGATGGAACTTGGCATCTCATAGTAAGAGCGTAGTAATGGCCATCACAGAATACAGCTACCTTGCTGCCATCTTCAATAAAATATACTTGAGCTCCTCTAACCTTGAAATCCTTGACAGCCTCTAACAACTCCTCTGTATTGCCTTTTCTGTTGGTGTAGCCCAAGTCTGTAGTGTATACTCCCTTTTTCCAATAATTATTAATCACATAGGAAGAGAAAAGGCCTTCCATTATTACAGCTCTATGTAATCCTTGCCCATATAAGGGACTAATTTCTCGGGAACTACTATACCCTTATCTTCCTGGTAGTTCTCAACTACTGCTATGAGGGCTCTGCCGACAGCCAAGCCAGAGCCGTTGAGAGTATGCGGCCACTCAATCTTAGCTCCTCTCCTAAAACGCAGGTTCATCCTCCTACTCTGGAAAGAAAGGCAGTTGCTAACAGAGCTTATCTCTCTGTACCTATCCTGTCCCGGAAGCCAAACCTCTATATCATATGTCTTGGCTGCAGAAAAGCCAAGGTCTCCAGTACATAAGTTAACAACCCTGTAAGGGAGGTTGAGTTCTTGCAAGACAGCCTCAGCATGTGAGAGCATCCTCTCGTGCTCATCCCAACTCTTCTCTGGAAGAGTAAATGAAAAGAGCTCTACCTTGTCAAACTGATGCTGCCTCAAGAATCCCTTGATATCCTTGCCATATGCCCCCGCCTCCTTCCTATAGCTGGGAGTATATGCCACATAATGCAGAGGTAGTTCCTTTTCATCCAAAACCTCCTCTCTGTGGAGGTTTCCCAACATAACTTCTGCTGTTGGGATGAGCCATAAGCCGTCGTCTGTCTTATAGAGGTCCTCCTCAAACTTCGGGAGCTGGCCCGTCCCAGTCATGACTTCTCTCCTTACTAAGTGAGGTCCCCAAACCTCCTTATAACCATTAAGAGCGTGGAGGTTAAGCATAAAATTAATGAGAGCTCTCTCAAGCTTGGCAAAATCCCCATACATAACAGTGAAGCGATGGCCCCCTAACTTGGCACCCCTCTCAAAATCAAATAGAGGCAATTCCCAATGAGCTCTTACATCGCCACTACTCTTAGCTGGCTTCCCCCAACTCTTGACTTCTACATTGTCATTCTCATCCTTTCCCATGGGGACAGAGCCATCCTGTAAGTTTGGCATCCTCAATAACATGTCCTTTATTGCCTTCCTCAACTCTTCCTCCCTATCTTCCATGCTCTTTATCTCTTTTTCCATTTCCTTGGATTTTTTTATGAGCTCTGAGGCATCTTTCTTCTCCTTCAGCATCGCCCCTATCTCTTTTGTTATCTTGTTCTTCTCTGCCCTTCTTGAATCAAGAGAGCCTTTAAGCTCTCTCCACTCCTTGTCTAAAGATAAGAATGTATCAACCTTAGTAACATCCTCTCCTCTTTGGGAGAACTTTTCCTTAACCAATTCCGGCTTTGTCCTCAATAGCTCAACATCTAGCATGAGAGCGATGTTGTAGAGAAAGCTTATTAATGCTAATGTCAAGCCATAAAATTAGTAGCAAAATAAAAAAAGAAAAAAGAGATGTTAGTTGAATGAGATGTTGAAATCAACATCAGAGACATTCAACTCTGCATCTATGTTCTCCAGTTCCTGCAAGTCTTGTGTTGCGTTGTCGAGCTCTGAGAGAACAGCAGCTTCCTCAGGCGTTGGTTGTTGAGTAGCAGTAACCTTCTCAGAAGCTGCTTTTTGCTGTGTTGAAAGACAACCTGCAAATGCCAAAACAAGCAAAAGAGCAATTGCAACACTCAATAGCTTCATTGGGATACCTCCGTTGCATTAGCGGCGCTATTGGCCCTAAGTTTCCTCAAGTCTTTTATGGCTTCCTTTAAGGACTTGTAGGCATCCTTTAATTCCTTGGCAGCTTCTTTCACAACGCTGTTGGCTTCTCTGACAACCTTGTCTACATCCTTGGCAGTATCTGCCTCATCGTACTTGCTCTTAGCTTCCTCATGGAGTTGCTTTGCCTTATCTATCTTTGCCCTGAACTCCTCAAGCTTTGCCTCAGCTTCTGTTGTATCATAGCCCTTGTCCTTGAACTTAGCTATTATAGAGTCTACTTTGTCAGCTGCTTTCTCTGCCCTGTTTATGAGGTTGCTTATCTTTGCGTTGGCAACCTTGCCAAGTGCTGTCTTTGCACTGCCTTTTATGTTGCCCCACTCATCCTTTATCTCCTTTGCATTTGAGACAAGCTCTTCCCTTGTTGTAGCATTCTGGATAGCTGCTTGCTTATCTTTCAGCAAAGCTATCTGTTCATCTAGCTTTGCTATTATGTTAGCCTTTTCTGTCTCATTAAGAGATGGCTGCTTGCTTACGAAGGATTTTATGAGCTCTAATTTGTTTATGGCGACACTTAGTCCCTTGCCAACATACTCCTTTGCTCTTTCCTTAGCAACCTCTACTTCTGTCTCGTTCTCCCCTCTGTGCTCTCTCAATTTTTTCCTTGCTTCTATCCACTTCTCCCTTACATCCTTGTATTCTTTCACTTCTTTCTCATACCTGTCCTTAACTTCCTTGAACTTCTCAACCACCCTCTCTCTTACTTCTTTTATGTGTCCAAACTTCTCTTTGATTGCCTCTTTGTTGGTTTCTCCCTCTTCTTTGCCTGTACTATGATTTTCACTCTCTACGTTAGTCGTTGCTTCTATGTTAGTAGTTGCTTCTGTAGTTTCTGTACTTGATACTGAATCAGTGGCATTGGCCATATCTGAACTCGTGTCTGAACTAGTATCTGTAATCGGAGTATCTTGCACCTCCTCCGTTGTGGTGGCAACTGCAGTAGTGGTTGTTGTAGCAACGGCACTTGTTGCATTTATGCTTGTTGCTCCATCACTAACCATATCTGTAGCTCCATCCTCATGAGCAAACGCTATGCCAAACATGAGGAATGTTGCTAACAGTCCTATCAAAAAAATCCTTTTCATACTATCACCAAAGTTGGAAGAAAAGTCCAACTTTATAAAGATTCTTTCCTAAAGCTTTAATAAAGCTTTTGGAAGCTTTGAGAAGAGCTTTGAGATGGCTTAATCGGGGGTCATGATGAGAGAAATGCAAAAAGCTGTTGCCTTCTTTTTGTTGCTTATGCTAGTGCCACTACATAGTGGCTTTGGGGCAACTCTTAAGGGAACTGTGTATGGGCCAAGCTTAGAAGTGGTGAACAACTCCATAATGGTAATCAACACAACACCGCAACAGACAATAGTAATCAAGAATGGCTCATATAGCATAGAGTTGGGAAATGGCACATACAAAATAATGGTCTATTACAGTGACGGAACAGAAAACTACACTGATAGCTCTTCAATAAGCATAGTGGACAACGGAAGCTACCAGGTGGATTTCATAGTTTTGCCAAGTATTGGAGAAGAAGACAACATAAGCAAAGATGTGGTTGATTTCAGCTCTGTTGATTTTCCCACGCAAAATATACAGGACAGCAATAAAGGTGGAATTCCCCTCTATGTTATGTTGGGAATAACCGTATTGTTATTTGGCGGAGCTGTAATATACTTGAGGAGAAAGATGAGCGGAGCGGCTAGAATTGAGAAAGCTAATGAGACTGCAGTAGATGTAAAAGAGGACTTAGCCTTAATATTGAGAGTGATGGAAGAGAACGGTGGAAGGATAACACAGAAGGAACTTCGCACTACTCTGCATTGGTCTGAGGCTAAATTGAGCCTTGCCCTTACAGAGCTGGAGAGTATGGGAAAGGTCAAGAGAATAAAACAGGGAAGGGGCAACATAGTGTTATTGAAGTGATATTATGGATGTTATATGGCTCGTCATCGTTGCATTCTTAGAGGCCTTTATATTGCCGTTCCCGCCACCGGATGTTTTCTTGATAGGGCTGTCCTTGGAGAACCCAGGGTTGTGGTTCTTGTATGCCCTCATATCTACAACATTGTCAACGCTTGGCGGCGGGGTTGGTGTTGTGTTCGGAGAGAAGATAAACGAATACTTAAAGTTAGATGTGAAGAAGTTTGAGAAACTCTACGAGGATTATGGGGCTCTAGCAATAGCTGTTGGTGCTATGAGTCCCCTGCCTTTCAAGGTAGTTGCGATAGGCTCTGGCTTGCTTGAGTTTCCGCTGGACAAGTTCATTAAGTATGCTTTCATAACAAGAGGACTTAGGTTTTTTGCAGTTGCCTACATCTCCGCTTATTATGGGAAGGAACTTGTTGACACCATCATTAACCACCCCTTATCCTGGTTTGTTGCCATCGCAGTTGGAGTGCTGTTGATTTTAGGAAAGTTTATAAAGATGGGTTCCTTAAATGAGCTATATGCCCAGGAAAAAAAGAGTGGCAAAGAAAACTAAAAAGAAAGTGGAGAAAAAGGAAAGTGCTGTTGGAAAGGGCATAGTTATACTTACGAAAACTCCTTATTCTAAGTTGAGCAAGGAAGAGAGGAATGGTAAGAATCTCTACATAGATGTTACTGGCTTGCAGAAGTTCAGCTCACCAAACCTCATGATATTCGGGAAGAATAAAGACCCTACGAGCATAGTCCTACTCTTGGAGCAGATATTGGAAGGCATAAATGTTAATTTCGTAAAAATAGAGAGCCTGGAGCCTTTCCTGCTTAACATAAGTAAGCTAGAACTCAAGAGGTTCCTAAGCTACTTGAGGGATTTCCTAATGATGAGGAACATAGAGCTACTTATTGGTGGTAATTATGAGGAAGAGTAGGATGCCATCCCCCATGAGGTTGTGGGAACTCTCAAAAAGAACGAGAGCAATTGATCTTAAAGACAAGAGTGATATAGAGAGAGTAAGGAGAGCATATAAAGAGATATGCGAAAAGAAGAATAGAGATCCTGAAGATATGGGCCCAGGGATTGAGCACTTATTAGCAGGTACTGCTGAAGGTCTTGAAAAATGGTTGAGCGTTACAATGACAGTACATGCAGTTATAGATGATTATGGGGAAATAGCCGCTGGAACGCGGTTCTTCGGGTTGAGTGGAAGGAAACCCTATACAACAGCATACGTGCCATATAGGCTGGAGGAACTGAAAAAAAGAGCAGAGGAAGGGAGTCTTCCAGACTATGTTCCCGTAAAAACCGTACAACATTATGATTTAGAGAATTTCAACCTCAAGAAGGAAGTCTTCGGCAAGGAAAGTGGATTCTTTGAGTATATGTTTATACTTCTTTTAGAGAGTTACAAAAACGCTAGAGAATTTAGGAAAAATAGTATAGGACCTCTCCAAACAAGTAATGTATCTGGTATAGACATAATTTCATCTAAGGATGATAAGACTATGGCATATGCAGTAAAATGCCTCATCCTTGAATTGGCAGGGTTGGAAACCATATTGGACAAAAAAGAAGTAACTCCACACGATGTCAATGAAGCAGCCGAATTGATAACAGAAACATATGAGCGGTATTTCGGCAAGGAAAGAGCAGAACAGGAAGAAAAAGCAAGTGCCAAGTTATGTGAAGTTGCCAACAAGGGAGTTCCTAAAAAATTAATAGAGAAGTACAGGCAATTATTGGGCTTACAGAAATTTCCGAATGTGGAACTATCTGAAAGGTTCTTACGTGTAGATTATGTTGGGACGACCCTACTATTACTTTCTCCTATGGTGATCTTTAATTTAGATAAGGGAAACTTCATCTCTAATATTGGGAGGTTGCTACGCTTATGAAATTAGATTCTCAATTTGTGCTGACATTGTTCCTTGTTGTTGTGTTAAGCACATTCTTATTATATGTTGGGAGTGAATTAACGAATAACAGCACCCCTATCA
>RFJG01000066.1 GCA_003694965.1 Methanobacteriota archaeon
AATAAGCGCAGAGCATAAGGGCCTTGTAGAAGCTGTTGAATACTCCAATGGCAATGGCATAGGGATGCAAGCACACCCAGAATTTACGAGCAGGTTTGAAAAACCATCTCCTGTATTCACGTGGCTAGTGACTAAAGCTTTAAGCCGGGCATCATCTTCTTGAGTTTCTTAAGGACTCCCCTATCATTCTTGAGTTTCTTGACTAGCTTCTCCATCTTGAAGAACTCGCTTAGGAGCCTATTGACTTCTTGTGATGGAACGCCAGCACCCCTAGCCACTCTATCTATCCTGCTCCTCTCCTTCTTGAAGACTTCCGGGTTCTTCCTCTCATATGGTGTCATTGAATTTATTATTGCCTCGTATTTCTGCATTTTCTCTTCTCCTTGTATGAGGAGCTCCTTAGGGACGTCGTACATGCCGGCCATCCCCATCACCTGTGATAAGGGCCCCATGTCCTTAGCTGCCTTAAGCTGCTTGTAGAATGTCTCCAAGTTAAGCTCATCGCTCTCCTCTATGTTGGCTTCTTTTGCTTTTTCTATTAGTCCCTTTATGTCGGGCAATCCTAGGAGTTTGGATACAAAACTCTTGGCATCAAATGTCTCAAGAGCCTCTATCTTCTCGCCAGTTCCCAAGAAAGCTATCGGTATTGAGTGCTTTGCGAGTGCTGATAGAACTCCGCCAGCTTTTCCAGAGCCTTCAAACCTTGTTACTATTGCTGCTGTTATGGGAGAGGCCTTGTTAAATGACTCAACCTGCTTCGCCGCTACCTTGCCTATGTCTGCTGGGATGACAAGAAAAACCTCATCTGGCTTTATTATGTTGTATTGCTCTTCTAACAAGTTCAAGAGTTCATCATCCAAGGCATTCTTGCCTGCTGTATCTACTATGAATATATCTTCCTTGAAAGCCCCTATTGCTGCTACTGCCTTATCATATGGGTAGTATGTTGCGTTGAGCTTTTCCACGAGCTGCCTTAACTGCTCCTGTCCTGCTGGCCTCTCAGTATCAAGGCTAGCAACAGCAACAGAAAGCCCTTTCTTACTGTAGTAGTGGGCAAGCTTGCCGGCCGTTGTTGTCTTTCCACTACCATACAAACCAATGAGCATTATGCGATGCTTCGTTAGCTTAGGAGAGTAGGACTCTCCAAACATAGCAGATAGCTCATCATAAAGGAGGGTTATTACTCTCTGCTTGAGAGTAAATCCCTTGGCTGTTTCTGAACGGAGTTTCTCCTCAATTGATTTTGTTAATTTTAGGGCTAGAGAAACATCAACATCAGAAGAGAGGAGAGTCCTCTGCAACTCCTTCATCAATGCCTTGATGTCCTTCTCATCTATGACGGGCTTGCCCATAAATGAACGGACGGCATTCCTCAACCTCGATATCATTTAGCGGCCACCTCCTTGTTTACTTGCTCTTCTCTGAGAAGCTCCTTGACTATGTCTTCTGCCTCCATAGTGTATAGCATTGACAAAAATTCTTCTGCGTTCTCCATTTTCTTGGAAAGTTCCTTGACAAGTTCCTCATTGCTCGCCTCTATTATGTCCTTCTTCTCAGATAGGGAAGCCTTCCATTCCTCCACAGCTTTCTCAAGCTTTTTATAAACAAGGTCGTTGTCCACGTAGAGGTCTTTCATACGCGGGAGCGATATGTACGTTTTTTCTGACGCTGTTGAACCTTTCAACTTTATCTTTATTATGGCATCTGGCTTCTCTCCTTTTATGGAGGAGTAGAGGGAAAGTATGGCTTCCCTTATCTCCTCCTCTTTCCCATCATCAAACTCCAACACCTTGTAAAAGAAGGGCTTCTGCTCTATCTCCTTGAACTCCACACTAGAGCTGGCAAGGTCTATCACTGTTATGCCTCGTGGCAAGACCTCTTCCTCATTAATCTTAGTTGTTAGAGTGCTCCCCGGGAGTATTATGGGCCATTCATAAATCCTCTTGTGTATGTGGCCATTGAGAATAAGATCAAATGGCAGTGAGTTCAACCACTTCTTAGTTAGGCCTTCTCCAGGAGCATAGTCCTTGATATTCTGATGAATAACGAGGACTCTCTTCTTTGCAGAAGAAAGAGCATCCTTCTCCCTCTCTATAATGAGCTCCAACGCATCCTTTGCCTTATCCTCTGGCAAGTAGTTCATTCCAACAAAAGCCACTTCTCCAACTAGCTTACAGGTGTTGTGCAAGTAGTTGAAACAGCCAGTGGCCCCTAAGAACTCA
Source organism: Methanobacteriota archaeon (assembly GCA_003694965.1). Lineage (GTDB taxonomy): Archaea > Micrarchaeota > Micrarchaeia > Anstonellales > J096 > J096. The sequence continues at coordinate 2,223 of RFJG01000066.1, forward strand.
ACAGGATTTGCCATGTCTCTTGGTAGCTTTTCGTGATTGCCGGCTATGGCGTAGATTGGAACGCCACTGTTGGAAAATTTTGAGAAGATGGAGTAGGCCCTATTGAGAGAATCAAGAGAAGGAGAAGTGTTGTCAAACATATCCCCTGGATGTATGATGATGTCTGGATTATGTGCTAAAGCTGTTTTTAGGGAGCTCTCAAGTTGGGCAAAGCTCTCAGCATAAAATCTCCTATGACCTAAATGAGTATCAGACAGAACAGCTATCCTCATCTTAACCTTTTTGTTGTTTAGGCCTTATAAATCTTAGGATAGCATCCCAATCAACGAATAGTATGGCAATAGTTAGGAGCAAGGATATTATGTCAAGGTAAGGAAGGACATTGATGCCGTAGTCCTTAAGCCCTAATAGGAAAGTATCAAATGCGAACATTGCAACGCCATAACTTATGAGACGGCCGAAAAAGAAACCCAAGGCAACTGGCAGGAGCGGAATTTTTGCTATACCAGAAAATATGAAAACAACATTGCTCGGGAGTGGGCCCAAGGAATAGAAGAACATCAATAGGCCTAGATCCTCTTCGTGTTCAAGGGCCTCTTTGTGAAGCTTGGCAACCTTTTCTTTCTTCTTCTTGGGCAGGAAGGGGTAGAGGTGTTTTGAGTAGTAGTACATCACAACCCTACCACTGAGAGCTCCTACAAGACCTATTGCTATCGTTAAGAAGGGGTCAAAGCCGTTGCTAAGTTGGAAATTGGATAATACTACCCATGTCGGCGGAGCGAAAGCTGGGAGGAGGTTGAAGAAAAAAACTGTTAAAAGAAGGTATAAATAAGGCTCCACCATATTAGCGCTTCTTCTTGTGAACAACTTTTAAAGGTAGCTTGTCTTCGTAATACTCCTTTGTTGCCACATCAAGAGGCTCATCAGAAGGAGAAACTGAAACTTCTGGAGGAGCATTGACAGCAAGTTGGAAAGCCCTGGCACTCACCATCCTTGCCTTCTCATATTTGGAGTTCTTCTTGGTCATGGGAGCATTTAGTTGCGAATACTTTATAAACATTATCTGTAAAATATAGTAGCCATGAAGCAATACCACCAGACAGTCAAAGGAAAAGTCAGGAGAGGCACAGGAGCCAAGAAATTGAAGAGCAGAGACAAGAAGTTGGCACACGTAGGAGGAGTTTTCCTTAATACCAAAATAGGTCAGAGAAGCATAAAGATAACTAGGAAAAGAGGAGGCGCTACTAAGATAAAACTTAGGAAGGATTTGTTCGCCAATGTAGCTAGCAAAGAAGGAGTAAAGAAAGCTAAAATACTGAGGGTTATTGAGTCAATAACTCCAGATTACACAAGGCAGGGCATAATAACGAAGAATACAGTAATAGAGACTCAGATAGGAAAAGCCGTTGTTACGAGCAGGCCCGGCCAGGACGGCCTCATAAATGCGAAGCTCTTAGCATGAACCTCAAACAAGCAATAATTGTCAACAAAGAGCTTGATATGGGTAAGGGGAAGGCCTGCGCCCAAGTTGCCCATGCCTCTATCCAAGCATTCCTAGAAGCAAAGGAAAGCATTAGGGATGAGTGGCTTTCCCAAGGGAGCAAGAAAATTGTCCTAAAAGCAACAGAAGAAGAGCTCCTTAACATATACAAAGAAGCAAGATCATATGGCATAGCAGCGTCTCTCATAAGGGATGCGGGATTGACGCAGATTAAGCCAGGAAGCCTAACCGCTGTCGCTGTTGGACCAGCAGAAGAAGGAGAGATAGACAAGTTGGTAAAAGAGCTAAAGCTCTTCTAACTTCTTTATCTTGAAGGTAATAGAAACTTGTTGTGGCTCCTCCACCTTATAGACTATGTGCGCATAGGGGGATGTTACCTCTATGGAGATGGGACCCTTGAATACATAGTTACCTTCGCCGATCTCCTCTCTAGCTACAGTCCACACATACACTTTCGTTAAGGCGTCTCCAATTATGAGGATAGACTTCATATCGCCTTCAGTAGTAGTCAGTATGGGTTTTGATTGCCCTCTCTTGATATCTATGGATAGGCTCTTCTTTTCCTTTGTTACAAGAGCAGAAGCAGAAGATGTCTCCACATTGTAATTTGGCATTGAAAAAGACGATTCCTCCTTGAGATGTATGGAGTAGTCCTGCCCTATCTTTTCCAACTCCATTAGGGCATCCCTGACAAGCTCCTTGTTATTCTCAACCTCTTCTGATAGTATGGCACTTATTGCAGCGCCTTTTATGTTGTTCGTTGTAGGCAACTCTGAAATGTATGCTATGAAAGAAGGTACGTTCTTACTTTCTAGGGCTTCCTTTGCCTTTATGGCGTTGTAGATGAGCCTTGAGGAATAGACGTGGCCCGGGAGGATTACCTCCTCTTTGAAAAACTGTTTTAGGTGCTTTGTTGAGGAGAATGGAGGCAACACCTTATTGAAATGCCTTACCCTCTCCTTCTCTATTATCTCTTCCCACTTATCTATTAGCTTGATGGTTTCCTTTGGACACCCATATGA
>RFJG01000067.1 GCA_003694965.1 Methanobacteriota archaeon
CGCCTGCACTTCTCAGCGCTTCCAGCTTCTGGGAATCCATCTCATAAGCTCTCACAACATCTTCAAGCTCTTGGACCTTTCTCTTTATGCGCTCAACCTCCTTGTCAAGAGAGGAGAGCTCCTCCATCTCTGGGATGCTCTCTTCTGAACCGCTTTCCATTTTCATAGCTATGAGTGCTTCGCTTTTCTCATCCAATTCCTTGTCAAGAGAGGAGAGTTCTTCTTCTATCTCGGCCTTCCTTTTTACTATGCTCTCTATCTCAGCCTCCATTATCTTTACCTCTGATTTCATAGACTCTGCCTTTTGGAAGAGCTCATCCCTCTCCCTAACATTTATGAGCTTCTCATCCAACTTAGCCCTCTTCTCCTCAAGAGAGCTGAGTTTCTCAGCAATTTCCCTTTCTCTTGCTACAAGCTCCTCAAGCTCTTTTTCCAAACTACTCTTCTGTGCCTCCTGCGACTCTATGCTGTTCCTCAACTGTTTTAGCTGCCTTTTTATGAGAGTCCCCTTTATTGCCTTGAGCCTGTCACTAAGGCCTTTGTATTTCTCTGCCATCTCCTTCTCCTTCTTCAACTCCCTAAGGAGCTTAAGTTTCTCGCCCAATAGGAGATTTGTCTCGCTTATACGAGAACCGACTGTTTCAAGCTCTTTGAGAGCCTCTGCCCTCCTTAAATCATATATTAGAGTATCCGCCAACTCATCGATGTATTTCTTCCTTTCCTTTGCTTTCATCTTGACTATGCGCAGTATCTCTCCTTGCGGTATTATGCAACTCCTTGAGTTAGCCAATGAATGCTGTATGAGGAAGTCCCTCAACTCTTTCAATGTTACGGGGTTCCCATCTATGTATGCCTGACCCTTGCCCTTCTTCGTCACATCTCTTGTTAACCTATACTCCTCATCCCCGTCTTTTAGGGTTAGTGTGACACTGGCGTGGTTGGACTTCTTGTTTATGAGGTTGTGCAGCTTATCGGCCCTTATCTTGCTCAACGATGTCTCACCGAGGACAAAGAGGATGGCATCTATTATATTGCTCTTGCCACTCCCGTTTGGGCCCGCTATTGCACTGAGGCTCTTAGAAAACTCTATGTGGGCCTGCTTGAAGGACTTAAAGCCGTGGATGTCAATGCTCTCTATGTGCACAGGAGAGTAATTGCCTCCTAAAATTTATAAAGACATCTAACAGGCAAAACAATCAGCGCTAAAATAGGTGGGAGAACAGGGTAGAACATCCTAGAAACATATAAAGCTAAGGATTTGGTGTCTACTCTAAAATAGTGTTAAAAAATAAAAGGAAGGGTGTGAAACACAGGTGTAATTCCCTTAATTGCGCAGTAGGATTTAAAATTGGGGAGGTTTGTTTTATTTTTTGGAAGATTGTGCCGCAAACATCTCCAGAACCTCATTAACCGTCGTTATGCTGTATATGTCCCTATCATCACGAAGCTTGAGGAACCTCGGAAAGCGTAAGGCATACCCTTGCCCATCTATGTTGCCGGCTGTGTGCTGTTTACTCTTTGTTATCTCGTCAAACATCACCTCCACAACATAGCGCGGTTCTACCCACACATCAGCCTCCACTACAGTATTGAGCCTCTTGTCGGGCTTTTTTATGGCGATTTCTGACAGCATGTCCCTCAGCCTTACCATTTCCTCTTCTGTGAAGCCCGAACCGACTTTTGCTATTGTTTGGAACTCATCCCTCTCGCTATCATAGACAGCTACGAGGAGGCCGCCAAACCCGAACTTTGCCCTTGCTCCACTGCCTCTGTAATAGCCTACAACAACGCCGTCTATGGTATCAACTGACTTGCCATAACTCTTCTTGAGCTTTATCCAGGAGAATCCTCTCTTCCCTGCCTTGTAAGGTGCTTCCAAATTCTTCGCCATTATGCCCTCCAACTTCTTTGATAGGGCATCGTCAAAAACTCTCTTTATATCTGATGCGTTATGAGCTATCTCCATATGGCTTAGTTTTATGTTGTTGGAAAAAGGCAAGAAACTCTCAAGAACTTTCCTCCTCTCCTTGAATGGCCTGTCTATGAGGGCATCTCCATCAACATACATAACATCAAATGCATATAAGTGGAGGGGCCACTTTTCACTCGCCTCATCTATGCCATACTTCCTCCTTCTATGCATAGTCTCTTGGAATGAGAAGAATGTTCCTTCCTTTTTGTTGACTGCTAATGCCTCACCTTCAAGAACGATATCTTTGTAGGGCATCTCCTTTATGCTATCCACTAGGTCTGGGAACATTCCCTCCATCCTCTCGAGCCGTCTGGAGAATATGCTAACAAGGTCTCCTTTTTTATGGACCTGCATCCTAAAACCATCATACTTGTATTCAACAGCGCATTTCCCAAGCTTCGCAAATATTGCCTCTGCTGAATTGAGCCTCTCCGCCAATGCGGGCCTTATGGGCCTTAATACCTCTATGGTAAATTCCTTAGAGAGGTCTTTCCCTTCAAGGAATGCCTTGGCAACCTCTCCTATATCGGATGAGATGTTGTAAGCCCTCTCTATGAGCTCCCGGTCTTCCTTTGTTCCTGTCTTGGACCAGCTCAGAGCATCCATTATCGTCGGCTCGCCTATACCAGCCCTTAGCTTGTTGACGAGCATCCTCGCTATGTAGCGGGCCTCCAATGGAGAGGAATTATTGAAGAGTTCAGCAGCATACTTTATCTTTGTCATCACACTTCCTTGGCCAGAAGTTGAGGAAATCTTGAACAGGGCATCATAGACATCTTTTACTGCCAAATCCCTGCTTGCGAGAGAGCTCTGCTTTTTCTTAGTTATAAGATACTGTGAGAGTTCCCCAACCTCCCCCATTTTTTCGTAGAGTTTCTCAACATCCTCAACCTCCCAGCCAGTAGCCATAGACAAGGCTTCAAAAAGGAGTTTCATCCCTATGCCCAACTCAACACCATAGTAGTCTGGAGCGAGCTTTCCTAAGAGGAGGTAGCTGAGTTCTTTTGCTTCCGTAGGAGATAGCTTGTTGTAGAGCTCGGCCAGCTTTGCAGTCATATCCAAACGAGAAGTTGTTTCCTCTATTTCTTTGAGGAATTCTGAGACATCTCTGAACAGCATAAGCATATAGGGGCTAATTAAGTTAAAAAGGTTTGGAGAGAGATTTTTGCGATGGATGGAGGAGAAATAGATTACTGGCTCAAAGACTTATATGCCATAGATAGTGGCATCGTTGGAATACCGACTAGCGATGGCCTCCTCCTGCCATACAGGACAGTTGTGTGGAACATTAACAATATCAGAGTATATAAGAAAGGTAAGGAATTTCTTAAAACCTCTAATGAGGTGGAGGATGCCATAGAGAGAACAGCATTGAGGCTAAAATTGGAGTATAATGCCTGTATAAGTTGTGAAGATGGCTCTCTTATACTGCTAGATGGGTCGCTCTTTCCGCCACGCTATAGGAGTAGCTCTATGGACGAGGCTATGAGCGTTAGGGAGAAACTAATAACGAGTAAAAAGAGAATAATAGCATTCTCAAAGGACAGCAGAACAAATAGTGGAGAACTGAAGAGGGTTAATGGTGGCTGGCTTAGCGAAGGCGTGGAGGATTGTGAAGGAATAATAACTGCATATGGAAGGATAATTGAATGGGAACAGCCATTCCGCATGGACCTACTCAATATAGAGCTGGAAGAAGCTTGGAACATAGTAAGGAGGTTCTCCTATGGCCGTGAGAGGACATTCCTCTTCCCAATACTGTTAGCTGACTATTATGCAAGGTTGAGGCCTTATGAGGTCTCGCTACTAAAAGCGGAGAATAGTTATAGAAAACAGAGGAGGGACTTTGCTCCGAAGTAGAGGCAAAAAGAGTTAGATGGGAGTAAGATTAGCTATTTAAATAATTACATGCCTAAACATTGTATGGAACTTTTAAAAGGTCTGGGCAGGCAAAGCCTTAACAAATTCTACAGCAGCTACCCACAGATAGATTCAAGGAAACAACCGCATATCATAGCGAGCCTTGCCAAAAAATACAAAGAGAGGGAAATTGCCACTGACCTCCTATCTTTCCTTAGTGAAGAAGAAGTTGGAGCAATATGTAGCGGAGACAGTTCCATATATAGAAGAGCAGTAAGCTACATGAGAGCACACGCTAGCAGTGGCTCTGAGAAGGTCTTAGGGATGCTCCTGCAAAGAAATACTAATACCAACATAAAGGCTTTCGCACTCTTTCTCTACATACTAGCTAGAATAAAAAGGGATGAAAGCCTCTATTATGATAGTGCGGTCATCAAGGGAGAATACAGAGGAGCTGCCAAAGCCCTAGGCCTCCACACAGTTGCCAAGTATGCATCTAACCTTATATTCTTAGAGTTGCCAGAAGGAAGGCAATTCATTGAAGAGCACGATTACAGCAAGGAACTGAGGAAATCAGTTAGGGAGTGTAAAAAGATAGTTGCAGGTATATGCCAAAGAATTGACAATGATGGTAGCCTCTCATTCTACCAACTACGGCTAAAAGCTCCGCTAGATGTATATGAGAAGATAGAAAGGCATGAGTTTGATGTGGGTCCTCTTGAACTCCACGACCTTATTGGAGTTAGAGTAGTATTGAGAGACAGCGTTGATAGAGTGGCTGCTCTTGAGGAGATGGCTGAGAGGTTGCTTGACATGCTCATAGGTAATTATGGCTTTTGCTTTAATGATAGCTGTAAGACGGCCAAAGACAACATAAAGGATTACCACAAGAACCCTAAGGAGAACGGATACAACAGGATGCACATACTCCTAAAAAAAGACGGCGTACCGCTTGAGCTACAGTTAGATACAGAAAGCAATTACATAGACATAGAGACATCTGCCAGGTCTATTCACGGAGTGCAAAAATCATTCACGGAGCAGAGCGATTTCATAAAGAAGCTCACGAGCACGAGAAAAATCAAGGTATATGTGAAGATCCACATACAGGAAGCAGCTTCTATAAGGAAGGCAGAGTCCTTCTTGGAAATACCTGCAACAAAAGAGCAACTAAAATTAATGTTGGAAGAATTTCTAGCGGGGGAAGGCATATATGCAGGAACGATAGACAAGAAGGTGGAGAGAGTCCCACTCCGTGGAGTAAATGTAATCCACATAAATATGGAGTGGAGGAGTAGTAGAGGCCTTAAATTAAAATGGGAAGTAAAAAAATAAGGAACATAGCATATTAAAAATATTTTGTGTATAAAGGTGGTAATATGATGGAAGAAATACTTAGAAATGAGATGCCATTCCATAGATTTAAGATTATAAGAAAGGGGAGCACGCTCTCTCCTGAAATAAGGCCAGAGATAAAGAAGGGATGGGGAGAAACACTTATTGAGAGAGCAACAGTACTTAGGCAAGGAAAGAGGCAGCCAGGCCAAAGAAAAATTGAAGAAAAAGCTAACCAGTTAGCCGACTTTTTATCGTGGTTCTCACGCTACGGGGAATTGGATGAAAATCTAAGCGTGAAGGGAAATAAGAGAGCTAGTGAATCTCTTAGATGCATAATGAAAAGCCTTGAAAGCGGCCTAATGCACGACATAGGAGAAGTAAAGGAGAGGCTTGAAGAGCTCTCGCCCACTTTCTTCGCAATATATTGGACATTCATGGTTGGAGAAGTGGCTGGGAAAAGGGGGTTCTTTGAAAGTATGGAAGGAGCTTTCAGGGAATTGGGAGAGATCATAAAAAGAGCAGAAGATAAGGAGATAAGCTTAGACCTCATATATTCGCTTCCAGTTCACAAGGGCCCTTTCAACACAAGACTTAAAGAGGAACTCAATGTCCACATACTACACAGAGAGGAAGATATGGATGCTATTGAGTTCATATTGACTCCATACAATACCAAAGAAGAAGTAATAGTTATTTGTAGAGATAAGTTGGTAGCAAGGGAACTTATATTATTGCCTTCTGTTGTTGGACAAGCAACGCTTTTCTGATGCTACTCTAGAAGAGAGACCCTTGTCCTATCCGTCTTCTCTCTCCCCCTATCAAAGAGGAATATGGAGCCAAGGTCTTCATTCTTCAGCCTCTCGTCGTGCGTTACTATGAAGAACTGCCCCACTATTGATGGGAGCCTCGTCCTAACTACCTCTACAAGAGAGCTTATTGCCCTCTCGTCCAAGTTATGCGTTGGCTCATCCAGTATTAGCCAATTGAGCTTCCCAGTGAGGACAAGGCTCAGAGCCAGCCTTAGAGCTAAGGCAAAACTCGTCCTCTCCCCTCCGCTCGCTATGCTCTCAAGGGCTTTCCTCTCCGTTCCATTGAACAAGTAAAACTTATAATCATCCTCGCTCGCCTCTATCATAACCTCTCTATAATCCGAGTATGGGTAAATGGAAGACCATAGGTTGTTTAAGGCGCTGTTCAAGCTCTGCACTATGAACTTCCTCCTCGCTCCTTGGAATTGCTCCAATAGGGCACAGACATACGACATTTTCTCTAGCAACTCTTTTGTCTTCTCAAAGCGGCGTTCTTCTCTCTCAAACCTCTCTATCTCCTCTGCAAGAGAGGAGTATGCTTTCATTATAGATGCTTTTCTCTTCTCAATTGTTGATAGGAGGGCTTCCTTTTCCTTGAGCAATGAAAGGTATGAGCTGAGTTCGCTATTAAGTTTCCTGAGGAGCTCCTTGTTGAAAGAAAGCTCCGACAGCTCCAGCTCAAGTGCTTTCTGCTCTTCTCTTGCCTTGGAGTATATGTCTGCTTCCTTAATAACTCTCTCAACAACTACTAAGTCCTTGGAGAGAGTGGAGAGGCGCTCCTCAACATCTGCTTTGTCACTCTCCTTGTCTTTCATTAATTTCTGCAATTGTGCGAACTCCTCATTCAATGAATCTATGTCTGGCAAGCTTTCTTTGAGTTTAGCAACCCTACTCCTTAGCAGGTCAGCCTTATTAAGAGCTACGTCTCTCTTCTTGATGAATGAGTCCAACTTAGCTATATCATCAGACAGCTTATCCACCGCCTCTCTTCCCTCTTTTATGCCTTTCTTTGCGTTCTCCTTCTTTTCTTCCCAGTACTCAACAACTTTCTCTATGCCCTCTTTGCCCAAGACTGTGTTGCATGTTGGACATTTTCCCTCCCTAGCTTCCTTGATGTGCTCTATGGCTCTTTCACTCTCAGCCAAGACCGCCTTGAGAGAAGAGATGGAGGCTTTCTTTTCAAGGAGTAGCTTTTCCCTCTCCACCTTCATAGCATCTAAATCCTTAGAAGTAAATCTCTTAATGAGCTGCTCCGTTTCTTCCAGCTCTTTTTCCATTGATTTTATGGATTCAATTTTTTGCTTACCATCGCTCAAACTCTTTATGATGGCATCTCTCTTAGACTGTAAAGAGGTTATTTCCTCTACTATGGATTTCTTCTTTGCTGCTAGTGTCTTGCTCTTCTCTCTTATGTCGTCAAGCCTCTTGAGCATTTCCTCTCTCTTTTCATAAGATGTCCTGAATGTTGCTATCTTCCCCTTGATGTTGTTGAGCTTGTCATTAAGGAGCTGCCACTTCTTCTCTTTCTCCTCCTCTTCCCTCAAATTCTTCTCTTTTACAGAGCAATCGCTCTTAATCTTGGTAATAGATGCTTTTAGCTCCTCTCCCTCCTTAGCTAGAGATTGAAGCTCCTCCACAAATTTCTCATAGGTTTTTTTCTTCTCCTTGCTATCCCAGCCATCTAACAACATCTCCTGCTCTTTCTTCTTTGAAACGAGGAGGCCCTTAACTCTCGTGGCTTTTTTGGCAGCGTCCCTAAGCTTATCTATGCCCATCAGCCTGTCCATAACTGCTTTCCTCTCTGCCTTCTGTAATGAAAGGAATAGGTCTATGCTGTTCTGTTCAGAATAGACAGCCCTAGTAAATATGTCATAAGTCATATCTAGGATTCTCTCAATAGCAGAGGTAACCTTGGAGGTTGATTGCTCATAGAGCTTACCATCAACATAGAGCCAAGCGTTGTTCCTGCCCTTCCCCCTTATCTCTCTTTTTATGAGGAGTTCCTTGCCATTAGCCTCTAACAATAGCTCAACAGTCGCACAATCCTGCCCAAAGCTTATCAAATCCTCCAACTTAGAGTTCCTCGTTAATTTAGGTATCTTCCCATATAGGGCATAGCATATGGCATCCAAGACACTAGTCTTGCCAGAGCCCATACTTCCTATGAATATGTTGGCACCTTTGGAGAACTCTATGGTAGTGTTCTCGTGCGATGTCCAATTATGTAGGCTTACTTTCCTTATCACACTAACCTGTTGGTGACAAAGTCTTAAATTATTAGCAGTATTCACAACAATTTTATGTCAACAACATACCTGCTCGTTGTTGGAGAGTAGTTACCGCACTCTCTTGTCCCCATGTGCTCCCAGCCAACATTAAGTTCATCGAGCTTCGTGGCAAGCAAAGACAGAGCCTCTTTAGGAGAGCTGGCAAATATGTATATGTGGAGTGTTGCTCCAGGCCTTGCCATATACGCAGCTACATCAAGAAAGGAAACAACATCCTTAGGCAGGGGCATAATTATCCTGTCTGCCCAACCTTTGTATTTATCAGCTCTCTTCAATTCCTTGACGTCCATATGGAGCGCTTTTACATTGGTAAATTTGTTCAGCTCTATGTTCTTCACTGCATAAGAGTGAGCATCTTCGTTAAGCTCCACTGATATGATATTGCAGGAAGGGCACTTCTTGGCTATGACAAGGGCAAAGGGAGCGACACCTCCGAATAAAACAGCTACGTTCTCTCCTTTCCTTACTAGAGCTGCTATTCTTGCCCTCTCAGTAGAGAGTCTCGGCGAAAAGTATGTCTTAGAAACATCCAAGGAAATCCTAACCCCATTCTCCTTATAGACAGTCTCCATAGTCTCTTTGCCAAAAACGTGGAAGAACTTTCTTGTCCTAAACTGCCCTTCCATAGGGCCCGCTTTCCTTAATACTGTTTCTACAGAGGGGATGCACTTAACTATTAATGGCGCTATCTTCCTAGCTTCTTCTTCGCTTCCCTCTATTATCGCTATCGTCCCAACTATGTCCATGGCAGGAAACTTGAGGCCCCTGCACTCACTACCTGCTAACTTGTTGTGGGGGTGCTCAACAACAGACCAACTGCTCTCCATAAAATTAGCTGGCGGTTCTCTTGTGAGGGGAAAGAATATATGCTGCTTATCTTTATCAACAACGTAATCTCTATCCAATAAGGAGCTATCAACAAGGGCTCTCCTTGCCCTCTCAGCATCCCTTAATGGCACTTTTAGAGAGAGCATCATATTCCACCAGACTTAGACAAGAAGGAATTCTTGTTGGTGTAGATGTCCCTTATGTCCTCAAGACCGAGGAGTATCATTATGGGTCTCTCCAAACTCAACCCCCAAGCCAAGACAGGGTAGTCTGCTCCAAGGGGCTCAACAACTTCCTTCCTGAATATGCCGGCTCCCCCCAGCTCAACCCACTCCTGCTTTGGTTCAAACCACACCTCTATCTCAAGGCTAGGCTCAGTGTATGGGAAATAACTCGGCCTAACTCGGACATCCTTGAAGCCGATCCTCTTATAGAACTCCTTTATTGTTCCGACGAGATTAACGAAAGAAGCATCCTTGTGTGCTATTATGCCCTCAACTTGATTGAATTCAGCAAGATGTTTATAATCAACAGCTTCATTCCTGAAAACCCGGCCTATTGCGAAGAACTTGCCGCTCTTGTTCTTGGACAATGTCCTTGCAGAGAGTGCTGTTGTATGAGTCCTCAGAACAGCCTTTATGGCCTCATCAAACCTCCACCTGTATTTCCAACCACTCTCGTGTGCTTCCTTAACTCTCTCCACAAGCCCCTCATCTATCTTTTCCCTTGAGTTGAAAGGCAAGTAGAAAGTGTCTGCCAACTCCCTAGATGGATGGTCTTGCGGCTGGTAGAGGGCATCGAAATTCCAGAAAGATGTCTCAACATAATTACCGCTCATCTCCCTGAAACCCATTGCCAAGAAGACCTCCTTTATCCTTAATAGTATCTTATTTAGAGGGTGCTCCAACCCGCTCATAGCTGGCTCTATGTCCTTTTCCTTGACAACAAATTTCCTAAAAGTCCTGCCTTTCCAAGAACCGCTCTCCAACATCTCCCTAGTTAGCACTTCTATTGAATCACTATCTACATCATAGGCCTTACCCTTGTCAGTTATCCTTGCCGTTATTGTTGTGGACCTCTCCTCTCTTATATAGCCCCTCTTAATAAGCTCTTTCTTAGATTTCTCAAAATCGCCGCTAACAAGAGCTTTCTTGAGGCTGTAATCATCTATGTTGCCCGTTATCTTGAATACTCCATTATCTATGGTTGCTATGCCCTCGCTCTTTAGCTTACCGGCGAATATCTTGACATCGTTGGGAATGTCGGACATTGGCTTTGCATCATACTGGAGTAGGTCCTCTTCGGGGAGGTGCTCCTTTGCGCGCTCCCCCTCTTCTGTCAAAATAGATCTTTCCTCTTTCTTTGTGTCCATATCTACAAGGCCCTTCTCACTTAAGAAATAGATGCTCCTCCTAACGCCATCTAAGTTAAGCCCCGTCTTTTTGACTAGCTCCTCATCAGTTGCAGCTCCCAGCTCTTTTAGAGCTTCCAACACAGTAATCTCATTCTTTGTTAGTTCCAAGTTTCTCACCTTTTCTTTTCCTTCCTCTCTCTCCTTTTCTTCTTTGCCCCTCCTTTGAGCTTAGATATTAGGTAGAGGTAGGATGCCACCAACAGGGTCAGGAGGACTGCATAGACTTTGCCTTCGGAACTCTCCATAACATTCCCAAATGTAGAGAGGAGAGACTCAAAATAGTTGGATATCTCATCCGCTATGCTCTCCTCAACAACAACCTCTAGCCTCATCCCTACAAGTATCTGATTCCTCCAATAAACCTGCTCCATCTTAGCAGGCAGGGACAGTTCCTTGACATTCTTGGGAACTGGGTTTATATCGGTTATGGAAGAGCCTTGTGGAAAATTCATTATGAGTGCAACATTGTCCCCTAAGATAAGATTGCCGGCATTCGTTCTCTTATAAGAGAGTAGTTTGGGGTTAAGCTTGTACTTGACAACCCTTGGTTTGACAACTTCCTTTAGGAAGAGGGAGGAGTTGGCCTCTCCTGTATTTAGCACATCATATGTTATGAGTATCTTGGCAGTGAACTCATTGAAAAAATCCGTCCTAACTGGCTGCGGACTTATGCGCAAGTTTTCTATGTTGGCTTTGGACGGGTCTATGTGGAGCCTTATGTCTGGATTGTTGAGAGCCTTGACCCAATTCTGTAGGGTGTTGCTCTCAGCAGCCTTATTGTAATCAACGACATCGAGCTCATTGTCCATCTTAATGGTTACTCTCTCAACAACATGGGCATTGCCGTTATTGGCAAGCGTTATCTCTGTTGCTATGCTCTCAACTGAAAGAGTGGCGAAGATGCTCGATGTCAAAAGCATTGAGAATAAAAGTATTGCCAATGGCCTTAATCCATTTTTTGTTGTCATTAGGTTCATCAATGTGAACACCATATAGGATATTACCCTTATGTATTTTTAACCTTTCCTAAAAGCTAAATCCAGATAATTAAGCGAGCAATGTTGCCATATGCTTTAGGGAACGCTACTCCTCCTTGAAATAGCTCAACGAACCATCTTCCTTTTGGAGATTATATGCCTCTATGAATATGATGTCTGAAATCCTGTTAAGTGCCTTTATTATGTCCTTGTTGACGGATGCCCTCACAGCTTCTCTCTCTGCCCTCCTAGCAACAGTTCTCGCTATATGTAAGTAGGATGCCCTTCCTGTTGGTTTTATGAAAGAAGTAAGGGATATATCCCTTTGCGAGAGTTCCTCCAGCCTCGCTAAAAGAGTTTGTTGTAAGCCAACCTTCTTATGCAATGAGGAGAGTATCGTGTATGTTATATCTTGGAGTTCATCAAAAATAGGCTTGTTGTGTATGTCCTTACATAGACCAAGCCATGATATCAGCTCATCTAATGCTCCCACAAATGCTATTATGGCACTGTCTTTGGAAACAACATCGCCAGCTATTGTTGTTTTCCCTCCATCTCCTTTTCCAGTACTTACCCTCATAAAATACCTCACAAAGCCCCTAGCATAGTCTTTGCCTCTTCGCTCATCATATCAGCGCTCCAAGGCGGATCCCACACAAGCTCCACATGTATCTCATCCAACTCTTCTATTTTCTCCAACTTTTCCTGGACATCCATGAGTATCTGCCCAGCAAATGGACATGTAGGAGTTGTCATAGTTATCCTTATGTTGGCCTTCTTAGTAGCAATATCGATGTCAACACCATATATGAGGCCGAGGTTGACTATGTCAACGCCGAACTCAGGATCTTTGACGCTTGAAAGAGCCTCCATAATAGCTTTCCTTATGGCTTCTTCTCCTTTAGCTTCCTCTCCCATAACAGCATATTGTATCATTTCCTTAAAATACCTTATGGAAACTTACTATGTTATATGGATAATATCAAGTCATTCTTAACGGCATTCGGCAATGGCAAATCAGAGATTAGGAGTTTCATTGTTGATTGCGCCTCTGAAGGAAGGTAGAATAGCATTGCTTTTTTATGCAGCTTGTATGTCGCTCTTTTAAGAGCTCTCATTATAGCCCTTTTAAGTTCCCTCTTATATAACGGCTTTCCCTCACCCAATACTTGTAAGTTAGAGGAAAGCTCCTTGTCTGGAATTGCTGCAAGGAACTTCTTTATGTTGGTTCTAATCTCCTTGGCAGAGATGCTCCCATCGTCCAAGCCTTTCAATAATGTGGACAAGGACCTCATAGCTCTTTCCATTTTAATGAGCGTATAGGGAAGTTGCTTCACCCTCTTTCCCTTAAGTGAACCGAACTTTGACAAGAAATCCTGTATTACTGCCCTCGTAAATACGGGAACTTTCTTGAGGGATTTCTCCGTTATGCCAAGCTTATTGAACTCCTCCAATAGCGGTTTTACTCCTCTCCTCCTTAGGAGGAATAATATGATGGCGACATATTTTACTAGAGGAGATAGCTCCATCTTCATAACCTTGTCATAGATGGATGAGAGTTCCATAGCAAGAGCTTCCTCAAATGGAGCGTTGTTGTCCTTCTCTAGCTTCTTCTCAAAATCCGTACCCCTTAAGTAGGTGTAAATGAAATTATAGAAATCAAGGAGCATAGGGTCTTCTATGTAATTGTAGGCTTGTTTTAAGGAGCTAGCTTCCTTCTCTTTTAGGAATACAAACGACTCTATTGTCCTCACGAGAGCATCCTCCTCAAATGATGACTCTTTTTTTATGTTTTCCAGTTCCTTCCCAGCTTTGTCCAACTCCCCCAATGAAGAGTAAGTTAGTGTTAAGAAATAGCTTGCCTTGTAAGAGTAGATGGATGCCTTCGGCACTTGCTCCAAAAAAGATGCTGCCTTGTTAAGATAATCCTTAGAGCTGTTCTTTTTGCCTATCTTATAGTAGGCTATGCCAGCATACAGAAGGATATCCGGCTCTATGTTGGCAGATAACGCTGATTCGTAGTATTCGGCAGCCTCCTCATAATAATCATTAACATAGAGGACATTTCCGGCTGCCTTGAGGACACTCGTATTTATGTTGCTACTCACGAAAAATAGAATGTTGGAGTTGTTTAAAAATAAAGTGGTTGGATGGCCTACTAGGTAATGGGCAGTGGGAGGCAGTAAAGGGCATAGAAGACAGTAAAAAAGGTTAAGCTGGCACCAGCAACAGTATAAAGCAATATAAATATTGCCCATAATAACTCCTTATGGACAAACTAATAAGGGGCG
This sequence comes from Methanobacteriota archaeon, assembly GCA_003694965.1. Lineage (GTDB taxonomy): Archaea > Micrarchaeota > Micrarchaeia > Anstonellales > J096 > J096. Next base: position 13,778 of record RFJG01000067.1, read on the forward strand.
AGATCACACTTAGAGAGCTCTCACTGCCGTCTGAAATAAAGTTGTCCAAAAAAAATCTCATAAAATGGCTCGCTCTTAGCTTAGGTCTCATAAACCCGGGCGAGAGCAGGAACGGAGTTCTCGCTGTCCTACAAGTTATGGCAGAGAATGTGAATGTTGGAACGCCTCTCAGTGTTGATGAGATAGTTAGGAGAGTGAACAAAGTTCAGGAGATGAGCGAGAAAAATGTCTACTACCACCTAAAAAAGTTGAAGGAGCTTGACATAATCTCAAAAGTTGGGAACGGCTATGTTGTCGGCGATGGGGTTGAGCAAAACCTAGATGCCATACTAATAGGAGCATACAAAAAAAGAATCTCAAGGATACTTGAGAATGTTGAGGAAGCGGCTAGGGTTTTGCAATCGCAGTAAAAAGGTTCTAACCCTTAATAAATGTTGGTGGAGATAAAACGCTATGTCCGAGAAGTTCTACAAAAAGAGCGTCAGTGAGAGGAGAGAGATAATAAAGAAAAGATTCGGCCAAGAGGTTGTTGACAAACTCAACGGGTTGAGTGTAGAAAAGGCATCTAACATAACTGAGAATGTTATAGGGGTTGGGTCTTTACCAATAGGAGTAGTAAGGAACCTCGTCCTCAACAACAAAAAATACGAGGCAGTGCCCATGATGATAGAGGAGCCTTCTGTCATAGCAGGAGCCAACAAGGCCTGTAAGTTGAGCTTGCCACAAGGGTTCGAAGCTTGGAGAATTGGCAATGAAATGATTGGAGAGATATCCCTTAAAGTAAAGGACAGCAGGGAAGCCAAGAAGAAATTAGAAGAAGCTGATGTTGCCATAAACACCATGGGGAAAGGAGCAGCAGCGAGGCTTGAAAAATACGGCGGAGGATGGATCGGCTATTTCGTTGAAAACTACACAACGAGTAGGGGAGAGTATGTAGTGGTAAAGTTCCTTGTTGATGTTGGGAATGCGATGGGGGCTAATGCCATAAACACAATAGCTGAAGGTATGGCGCCGCTATTAGAGAACATAACTGATGGCAAAGCGGTGTTGAGGATACTTAGCAATTTCTCCGTCTATAGAAAAGTTGGCGTTAGGGCAGAATTCAAGATAGATGAAAAAGAAAGAGAGCAATTTTTGGATGCTTTTGAACCATCTAAGTATGACCTATACAGGACTGTCACCAACAATAAAGGATTTATGAACGGTGTTGATGCAGTAGCATTAGCAACTGGACAAGATTGGAGAGCAATAGAAGCTGCCATCAACACATACGCTATTGTCAATGGAAACAAACCCATAGCAGAGTTCTATGAAGGAGAAAATGGCGTTGTGGGTTATGTTGAGGTCCCTCTAGCAGCAGGCATAGTTGGGGGAGCAACAAAGGTATTGCCGCACGCTCAGGCATCTCTTGAGATGCTGGAAGTCAAGAAAGCAGAAGAACTTGCTATGATAATGGCTGCCATAGGCTTGGCTAACAACTTTGCAGCAACATATGCCTTAGCAACAACAGGGATACAAGAAGGCCATATGAAACTCCATAGCAGGACACTGGCCATATCATTGGGAGCTACTGAAGAAGAAGCTGATAAAATAGTTGAGATGGCCAAACCGCCCATAAGTATGACAACTGTCAAAGAGATGCTGGAAAAAATCAGGAAAGGCTAATCATCTAACTTCTTGGCATAGCCTTGATCTATGAGCCACTTTGCCTCTCCGGCATCTATTATTAAGTGCTCCCCTTCTGCATAGGGGCCGTATTGCTCGCCATTTGGAGCTATATAAGCATCGACATACTTGGTCGTTACTATTTTCATCTTGCCTTCTGGAGTGAAGTCCTTGTCTTGTTTCGCTTCCTTGATTGGCTCAGAGCCTTCTACTTCGCTGTTGAAAGTAGTCAATGCTCCCCTTATGGCCGTGTGCAAGTCTATTTCTGGCCCTACGAGGTTGCTGATTTCTTCGTTTTTTGCCGTGTTGAGCATTATCTTCTCCAGCCTTTTCGTAATGATCTTGGAAAAGCTCCTTTCAGCTCCTTCATACTCCCTATAATAGAGGGAGGGCTGCTCCGAAGCTTTTTTCTTGAGCTCTTGGAGTAATGCCTTCGCCTCCCCGTAGAATGTTGGGCTAACCTTTGCCAGCATTCCACTCTCAAGCTCTTCTCTCTCTATTTCCCTGAGTTTATGATAGTCCACAAAAAGCATATGGGGTGTAAGCCATTAAAACATATGCCTTGCGTGCCTCTCCAAGCCGTCCATCGCTGTTGAGAGCTCCTCCTCAGAGCCAAGATAGACTATGCGGAAATGGCCCCTGCCGCTCTCTCCAAAACCAGAACCGTGGACAAATAGGACTCCTTCCTCTTTAAGCAAGGATAAGACAAAATCTTTATCATCAACTCCTTGGGGCAACGATGGGAAGGCATAGAAAGCTGCTCGTGGCTTGACAAGGGAGAGGCCATCTATTTCTCCAATCCTCTTTACTATGTAGTCGCGGTTTTTCCTTATTCTGTCCATAGCTTCTCTCATGTGGTATGGCTCCTTGTCAAAAAAAGAAGAGACAGCTGCCTGTATTGGCATGTTGGTGTATGCCCTCATGTTGGCAACCTTCTTGACATTATCTAAAAGCAACGATGTCTCTTCTGTTGGGTTAGCTATGTACATATAGCCAAATCTCCAACCAGTTGCGAAAAATGCCTTTGATATGCCATTAAGGCCAATTATAGGATAGCTTGTTAATGAAGCTGTGCTCCTAAACTCCCCTTCTAAGATGTTGTGGTCATATATCTCATCACTGAATACAATAAGGCTATGTTCAGCAGCCACATCAACTATGGCCTTTACAACAGAGCTACTATACAATGCTCCAGAAGGGTTGTTGGGATTTATGATCACTATGGCTACTGTCTTGGGCGTTATCTTTGCCCTTATATCCTCTATGTCTGGCTGCCAATCAGAATTTTCATCGCAGCGATACTCAACAACCTTTGCACCGAGGAATTCTGGATACGCCTTATATATTGGGTAAGTTGGACCTGGAACAAGTATCTCATCTCCCTCATCTAACAAGGCAGCACATATCAAGAGGAAAACTTCTGATATGCCGTTGCCAACAACTATGTTGGAACTATCTAACGATATGCCATTGACTGTTTTTTCTCTCTTGGAAATTGCTTCCCTCGTTGACAACTCTCCCACTGGGTCTCCGTATTTGTTATTGTTGGCTACTGCCTTGCATAGCTCCTCTTTTAGTTCTTGGGGTATGTCAAAACCGTGCCTAAGCGGGTCTCCTGAATTAAGGTATATGACTTTCTTGCCAGCTTTCTCAACTTTTTTGGCTTCCTTGACGATGTCTCTTATTGCATAGCGGGCCTTTGCGAGACGCTTGGGAGAGGGAATGCGCATAAAGGCATTTATGTCGTGTCATATATAAGGTTATTGGTATTGGTGAGACACTCTCAGAAGCTACTCCGATCATCACTACTCAGACTGGAACGGTGTCATCACAATGTTATTGTGGTTGTGAAGGTTTATATTGCTTCCTCCTCCTTATCCATAGCAAGAACACTATGAAAGCAAAGAGGAGGAGCGCTATCCCTCCGAATATCACTGAGTTCTGGTCTATGCCTATTATGAA
>RFJG01000068.1 GCA_003694965.1 Methanobacteriota archaeon
ATGAAGGAGTTCTTATTCGTAACATCTAATGATAAGAAACTCAAAGCATTTCAAGCGCTGTTCACTTCTTTAGGAATAAAAATTTCAAAGCTACAGCAGGACCATCCAGAGGATATAGAATCGGCTTCTACACCGATCGAGAATGCCATAAAAAAAGCACAATATTACGTATATTTTCATGAGCTACCAGTTCTAACGCACGATGGTGGAATAAAAATAGATGGAGCCTTATATGCTGAGTTTAAACGTAACTATGAAGAAATATTAAGAGTAACTAAAAGAGGGTCAAAATTAGAATGGATTGATGCTTTTGCAATATCAAGTAAAAACGGTGCTCTTTGTGCTTTCCAAGTGCCTATCATATCAGGACGTTTTCTTCCCCCAAAGGAATATGCTCAAGGAAATTCTAGTTTTTTAGGTGAAGATATATTTTATATTCCCTTATTCAAGAAAGTCTATGGACAACTAACAGAAAATGAGAAGGAAAAGATAGAAGAAATCAGGTTGAGTAGAATCTTACCAAAATTAAAACAGATTATAACTAATCTGTAAATTTAGAGTTTAAGACTTCCTAAAAACCTCCTTATCACTCCTCTTGTCTCATCACTCATCCCAAACTTCTCCAGCCCATCTAGATCAACCCAAGCAAACTCGCTGTGCTCTGTTAGGCTTATGTTGTCGGGGTCTTCAAGCTCAACTACTCAGTTGAACTGCCTCTTCTTCTTTCCGCTCTTTGATAGGTAATCGAAGTGGCCAGCGTAGTCAGTTACTCTCTTTATTCGCTGGCTTGTTTCCTCCTCAACTTCCCTATTCAATGCTTCAATCAAATCCTCGCCATCCTCAACCTTTCCAGAGGGCAGCTCCCAAAGCCCTGGCAGAAAGTCATCGCTTTGCTTTCTCTTGAGGATAAGGACCTTCCTCCTCTTGACTACCAAAGCTCCAACGACAGAATCCACACGTAGTTGTAGATAGTAGCATTATTTAATCTTGCGCTCTAAAAGAGTATGAGGTGCTAATATGTCAAAGCTAACGCACAACGAGCTCGCCAGGAAGATGGGGCTCTTTAGGACGTTTGAGGAAGCGGGCTCTGGCCACATATTCTGGGAACCTAATGGTTTTGTTGTCTTCGACTCGCTAAGAGAATGGATACAGAAAGCTCACGAGAAGAGGGGCTATGAATTTGTTAAGACTCCTATCATATATAGGACAGAACTCTGGAAAACATCCGGCCATTATGACAAATATAAAGAGAACATGTATTTCTTAGAGGTGGATGGAGAAGAGTACGGGATAAAGCCTATGAACTGTCCGGCCCACATACTAATATATAAATCAAGGTTCAGGCACGCTTCTGAGCTGCCATTGAAACTCTTTGAGTTCGGGTTTGTACATAGGCACGAGCTGAGCGGAGTCCTGAACGGTTTACTCAGAGTTAGGAGTTTTACACAGGATGATTCCCATATATTCTGCAAGCCATCTCACATACAGCAAGTCGTCTCTGAAGTCTTAGAGCTTGTCAATGAAACTTTCGATAAGTTTGGATTGCATAAAAGAAAATACTACCTCTCAACTATGCCAGAGAAGCACATAGGCACAAAAGAGATGTGGGATTCTGCTACTGAGATGCTCAAGAAAGCCCTTAATGCAAACAACATATCTTATGAACTAAAAGAAGGAGATGGTGCTTTCTATGGGCCCAAGATAGATGTGGAAGTGCTCGATTCCTTAGGAAGGAGCTGGCAGCTTGGCACGATACAGCTGGATTTCAACCTGCCAGAGAGGTTTAAGCTTAGCTATGTTGATGAAGAAGGCAGGAAGCAAAGGCCCGTGATGGTCCATAGGGCAATACTGGGAAGCTTGGAAAGGTTCCTCGGCGTCCTCTTGGAGCATACTCAAGGCTGGCTCCCTCTGTTCCTAATGCCAAAACAGCTGGAGATAATTCCATTAACAGAGGAACAAAAAGAATACGCCGAGAGCATCTTGAACAACATAAAGGAGAGAATGCCGGGCTCTAGAATTAGCGTTGAAGAACCTCCTTCTAACCTCTCCAAGACAATAAAGGCATCTATAGAGAGGAGAGTACCTCTTCTCTTGATAGGGAAAAATGAAGTGGAGAAAGGAACAGTTGCATTCAGGTATGCAGGAGAACAAAAGGAAATGCCAAAAGAAGATTTCATAGACTATTTTAGCAATGAAGCGGAGATATAGAGAGGCTAAAATACGCCAAGGTTCTTATTAGTTTTGTTCCATAAGTATATACTATGAGAAACAGAAGATTCACAAACAGCACTGCTAAAAATAGTAATAGAGACAGTGGAGGACTTAGCTTCAAGAAGGCAAAGGAGGAGGTAGAGAGATTATTACCACATGCCAGAATTTCAATACAGTTCCCCAAAGCATTGGAAGACATTAGAGGCGAGTGGAGGGAAAGGCTTGTCAAGGCATTAGAAAAACTTCATAAGAGAGTAGGGGAAGATGAGTTAAGAGACCTCCATGTCATATTTGATAATCCGAGATGGACTACTGGGATTGCTGAGATGATCGCTCAAATAAATGGGTGGGAGATACCCCACAAAAGCATTGCAAAGTTCGCAACCCTCCTCGTAAAACTGTCGCAAAAAAATAACTTCAAGAGGTCTTGGTTATGGGACAATGTCTTACCACTGACAATAAAAATTAAGGAAGACTTAGAGGATAGATTGCTCGACGAAATAAAATATGTTGAAGCTGAAGAAGATGACGAATGGGATAGTGCATATTATATTGTGGGATGTAAGCCTTGTGTTAATATAGTTGATATGAATAAAAAGCTTATAGAGAGACTGGGCAACTATATAGATGTAATGATAGCGATAGTTGAAAGTGTGGATTTCCAACTTGGGAAATTAAACAGGAGGAATGTGGATGCACTCTACAAGCTCATGTACTATTACATACCTTATTTTAAAAACTGGGGAGAGTGCGAGTATTACGATAATAGACATCTCCAAGATATCTATGATGAACTTGAAGGGCTCAGAATGAAAGGCATAGAGTTTGATCCTTCTGATTATATCAGTGGGCCAAGCTATGAGGAGATTATGCTTGGCGCCTCAAGAAAGACTTTGGAAGACTTTGCCTTCAAAAGCATTTATGGTATGCTCTCTACAGAAGATATGGGAATAGATGCAGTAGTAGCTATTTTGCTACCTACAACTAAGGCCCTCTCTAACATCCTTGATGGGATATATCTTGAGTACGGGCTTGATGAAGAAGAGCACGTAAAAAGGACAGAAGATTTTTTCTACAGCATATATGGATATATTGATTATGGGGCGGATATTAGGTTGCTCAATTTTATCAAGAGGGCTCTCGAAAAAGTTGAAAAATTGCATGTTGAGAGACAGCAAACTGCATTGGACAGCGTCCTTAGTTTTATGAATATAATTGGCGAGATAGTATTGAATGAAAGTCATGAGTACTTGACAGAGGAGAGTATGGAGTGGAGAAGAGAGGAGTCTAAAGGAACTGAATATCTAGAAAAAATAGAAGCTCAATATGCTCTTGAGACATACTTGAGGGAGAAGGACCTAATTGATTATAACAATTTTATAGCATATATGGAAGAGGAGGAGAGAAAGCACGGAACCCTAAAGGCAATTGGGAATTTTTTAGAGCTGTATAAACCAAAATAATTATATAACATAATGGAGTGATAGCTAAATGCTAACAATAAAAGTAATTGAGAGTGGAGAGGAGTTCAAGAAACTCGTCAAGCCGGAAGATGCATTAGAAGTAATAAACTCATTAGTTGAGGAAAGGGCATATATACTTGTTGATGAGAAGCAGACGATTAAGGATGAGGTGGCTTGGGTTGAGAGTAACGCTAAGGCAATAGACAAGGGCACTGTCGTCTTTGTTGGTTTGTTTGATGGCACTAAGTATACCGGTGGAGTTGAAGCGCGCAGGAAAAAATGGAGGGAGCGCCACAATGTAGATTTTGGGATAGCCATAAGAAAAGAATACCGTGGAGGGGGTTGGGGCAAGAAACTCCTCCTCACAGCAATAGATGGAGCTAAGAAAAAGCTGAACCCTCACAAGATGTGGATAGAGTACATAGATGGTAACGAGATAGCTAAGAATTTCTATGAGAAGTGTGGATTTGTAGAGGTGGCTAGGCTAAAAGAATATGTCTATTACGAAGGGCAGTGGAAGGATAGAGTAATAATGGAGTTGCTGGAATGAAGAGGAATTTCATAAGGAATAAGGAGGATTTCACGTGTGTTAATTGCGGTGAAAGAGTAGAGGGAAACGGCTACACTAACCACTGTCCAAAATGCCTATGGAGCAAGCACGTTGATATACTGCCCGGAGATAGGAAGAGCAAGTGCAGCTCTCCTATGGAACCCATAGCCGTATCCTATGAAGGTTATGAGTTCTACATAATGCATAGATGCACTGCATGCAATAAAATAAAGAGGAATAGAGCATCCCCAAAAGACAACAAAGATGCCCTCTATTCCCTAGTCCTCTCTTAGAGTCCTTGCTTGCCAGAGATCTTCTCCATTATCTTGTCTCTGAACTGCATTGCCTTGTCAACTGGCACTGCTGGAATGAGGCCTTCTGCTCTGTTGACGCCCGAGGTTCCAGCAGTCTCTATCTGCAATGTTGAATAGCCGAAAATCCTAGCAAATATCCCTCTGACAACATTGACATTTTGGACCCTGCCATAAGGTATAGACACATACTTCTTGTAGATGACTCCCCTCTCTATATTGACCTCCCTCTCTCCTATATCATAGGAGTAATTGTCATATGAGAGCCTTGCCCACACATAAGACACTATAAGGAGTAGAACGCTAAACCCCAAGAACAGAGGTAGGCCTATTCCAGGGTCTTGCACAAGGTATATCCATAAGACATAGCCTATCAAGACAAACCAGAAGATGAAAGTCGCTACCGTCCATTGCCACACAATTCCTTCGTGTAATTTTTCTTTCACATAATCACCTCAAATCAAGAACAAACATTATTGTTGGCTGCTAATATGGCAGTTATATTATACGGGTTGCCAACAGCATCATTGCCAAGAGCCCTAGCCTCCTCTATCCTCTTGTTCTCCTCTCCAAGGAAGCTAGCCAGCTCTTCTTTGTTGAAGCTATACTCTTCACATAAGATAAATACATTATCATAGGGAATGCTGGGATAGTTGAGTATAACTCTTAGAGTTGGGCAGTAGGAACTATCTGGAGTAGTTGCGCACTCTCTCTTCACATAACTGAAGATCGCACTTCCTATTGGTCCCTCATATTTTTCAACAGCACCAACATTGATAATTTTACCTTGGCTATCTGCATATGTCTTGTTGACCAAAATCCAGTCTCCAAAATCATTGTCATATAATGTAGCTAGTTGCTCCGTCGGTGCATCTACCTTGTAGATGTAGTCCCAGACAGTTATATTACCTAAGTTGTGCGTTATGTTTCCCTCTCTGCCAACGGGCAAGTCCTGTGTTGTATTTGTTGAAGCAACGAGAACTCCCTTATAAGGAGAAAACGCTGAGAGTGAATCAGGTAACTGCTTTACCTTCCCTGCTATCTCTCCTATGGTGGGAGGCATTGTACTTGGTCCCAAGCATCCAGCCACTAACAAAAATAAAGATGTCATAACTAAATAAGCTAACTTATTACCTTCCATAAACAACAATTATAGGAGCATACTTAAATGTTTTCTCTTTCCTCTTCTTGCCAGATTATTAATTAAATGCGCTCCGGCCACCTTTAGAAAAGGTTCCCGACCTTTTATCAAAAGTTCAATCAAAATGTCAGTTAGGCCTTCGGCCACTTTCCATTAGATGCTCTCCGACATCTATGTGCAA
>RFJG01000069.1 GCA_003694965.1 Methanobacteriota archaeon
GGTGTCCCTCTCCCGTCGCTGTCCCTTTCCTTATTGTATAATATGTATATTGGCATTATGTTGGCTTCCAGTGTGCAGCTTGCCTGGAACCCCTCCAATGGGAAATCCAAGTATGATTTGTTATTCCCTTCTATGACCTGGACAGCATATTTGTATGAGTTGGCGCAGTACTCCATAGCGGTGTTAAAATCCGCGAAAGTCGGCCCTTGCCCAAGGCCAAGGTTTTGTATGAAAGTGCTGTCATCCTTTTGCATATCCGTCACTTTTTCTATGTCGCTTTTGTTCAATGGGTCAACATCCACATAGCTACAATTTCCTCCAATAAGGGAGGTATCTGCGAAGAAGAAAGAGCCAGATGTCTTGTTTTGGCAATAATAAACCCTGCACAAAGGTGCTGCCGTATTTTTTAGACTTATGTTTATTATGTAGGTAGAGGGAGAAACTCCATATATGGCTTCATCAACATATTTTGATGCGAGTTTTTGCACACCATACTGAGAGCATCCAGCTAATAGTATGAAAACTCCGAGTATTAGCACATAAGTTAGCAGGTAAATACGTGGCTTTCCCATTTCCATTAACTCCCTTTTCTATTACTGTTTTTTTAAACCGATGCCGTCTTGGCCCGGAGTAAAGTTTAAAAATACACGCCCCGTTAAACATTCGGTGAGAAAAATGCACAATGTAGGTCTTTTGGAAAGAGTAATTAGAGTTATACTGGGTCTTATAGCAATTATAATAGCACTGAACCCAACATCCTTCTCCTTACCGGATTGGGGTGCTGCCGTTCTCATTGTTGTTGGAGCCGGCCTCGTAATAACAGGGCTTATAGCATACTGCCCCATATTTGCGCTTCTCAACATCAATACATGCGAGGAATGCAAATATGAAGAGGAATCTGCACAGTCCTCTGCTATGACATACACTATTGGGAAAGTTGCAAAGAAGCCAGCAAGGAAAAAGGCAGCAGCTAAGAAGGCAACAACGAAGAGGAAATCAGCAAAAAAGACTACTAGGAAGAAGCCAGCAAAGAGGAAAACAGCTAAGAAAACAGCTAAGAAAACAACAAGGAAGAAGTAAGTGGTAGCATGCTTCTCTTAGCAACACTTCTTTCACTTCTTCTTTTTTCATCTGGCTGTGTATCAACAGCGCCTAATAAGTGTACGAGCAACGCAGATTGCAAGGATTGGCAATACTGCAATGCATCAAGTTCTTATTGTGCTCCAAAAGAGGGCAGATGTTTTAGCAGTAGCGACTGTGAGAAATGGCAGGAATGCAGCACAGCATCCCACCTCTGTGTTGCCAAACCTGGATCTTGCGAGAGCAACGCAGATTGTGAATCTTGGCAGGAATGTAATACTGCTGCAAATCAATGTGTTGTTGCGCAAGGCTTCTGCGAAGATGATAGTAATTGCGCCTCCCAAGAGACTTGTAATCAAGATACTCATGTATGCGAACTCAAGGAAGGCCTATGCAGGACAGACTTTGATTGCCCTACTTCTTGGCAAGTGTGCGTTAGCCAGAGGTGCCAACCAATAGAGGGAAGGTGCAATACAAATGCTGATTGCAACCCCTATGAGGACTGCAACACAAAGACAAACACGTGTGAGCCAAGAGAGGGATTCTGCAACATAGATAGTGATTGCGATAATTGGCAATACTGTGATGTCAATGCCAAGAAGTGCGCTCCATTGCCAGGCTATTGCGACTCAACCTCATCTTGTAATGATTGGGAATACTGTTCTCCAACAGAGCATGTGTGCACTCCAAACAAAGGGAGATGCAATGTCAACAGCGACTGTAATGATTGGGAATACTGTAATCAAGCAAAGAGAGAGTGCGTTCCAGAACCCGGAAGGTGCAACAGCGATAGCGACTGCTCTTCTGGCCAGGTTTGCGATGTTGGCAAGAGACAGTGCATATGATAATTGGCATAGACCTTGCCAAGGATGGAAACAAGACAGGCATAGCTTACTTCGTTGATGGCTCCATTAGGACGGCAACACTTACATCCATTGAGGAGGTTATTTCAATCTCCCTCCATTTCAAGATGGCATACATAGATGCTCCCCTATCGTTACCTTATGACAGGAAATCTATAGATCATAACAATGGCAACAACCATAGGCAATGCGACAAGATGCTGTTGTTAAGGCATGTTCGCTTTTTTCCCATCTCTCTTGGCCCTATGAGAGAGCTAACGAGGGAGGGGATAAAGCTTTCTTCAGCTCTTTCTTCCCACCATCTTTTTGTTCACGAGGCTTTCCCAGGAGCTTTTTATGATGCCTTCTCTATTGATAGGAAGGACATCAAAGAACAGAAGATTATCTACAAGAAACTTGGATTTACAACAAGAGCAAAGAATCAACACGAGAGCGATGCGATAGCGTGCCTATTAACTGGCTTGCTAGATACGAGAGGAGAGGTAGAGCATTACTATGGGCTAGATGGATGTATAGCAGTGCCGCGCCCTTATACAAAAGCCCTTCTCTGACGTCCTGGTTGTTTTGGATTTTCTTCTTTTAGTTGTGGCCATAGTTTAGCAATAGCTAATATGGTACTCACATTAGGGTAATTGTGTTGTTGCGTGCTTAGCTTGTATGCTTCTTGTGTGGGGTTTCCGGTAGTCCTTACCCCTGTTAGGTCGGGCACTTTGTTTCCCAATACTTTCTCTGCCATGAGTTGGTTTATGGTAGCTTTAGTTGTTTGTTGCCTTCCTCGTCTCTGTGTCTCTCCGCCCACCTCTATACTCATGTATACCTATTGATAACGCTTCCTTAAAAATCTTTCCAACATACATAGGCTCATGTTCAACAAGCGACTCTTGATGTCCTTTGCTTTGTTAATTGCGTTGTTTGGTTGCCTTGGGAGCAGCTCCTCAACAAAGACGGAGCAGGTTGTCAAGGGAGACTACTCCCTACATGTAATCTCTAATACAGAGGTTCCTTTTGTTGAAGAATATACCCCTCTAGATAACACGACAGTGACAACAGTCAATGTAAGCGAGGTTCTTGATTACAATAAGGATACTTCTCTTCCATTGGATATTTTCTTCTTCAATGCCTCATCTGAGACAGAAGACGGCAGAGTAGTAGTAATAAGGAAAGGAGACTATGATGTTGCTATTGTCTCTGTCCCTCAATCAGAGGTGGAGAGGGCAGCAGCTCTTATACAGTCAGTTTCGGATGATGTGGAGCTTTTCATAATACCATCTGCTGAAAGAGCAGAGGAAGCAGCATCAGTAGCATCTTACCTCTATGTTGGTTATGTGGCAGTACCTAATTACAAGAGCCCTGCCTTGGATGCAATAAAAGCAAAGTTCAAGGACAGGATAAAAGTCTTTGAGAACGGCGACTCTTTCTCAGAGCAGGGCATAGACTTCACAGTTACTTCTCCTTTCCCAGGGGAGCTTTCTTCTGACGGCAATAATGCCATATCCTTCCTAATGGAGGACAGGAATTTCAGCGCCTTCTTCTCAACAGACATAGAGGGAGGAGCTATTTCCAAGATAGTCAACACAATTTCCTTGGACAAGGTTAACATACTAGAGGTTCCGAATTATGGTAGAGGTCTAGGCCAATCAACAGCTCCAGCAATAACGCTATTCTTCAATAAGCTAAAGCCAGATGTGGCAATATTCGAGGGTTTGCCAATAGACTTCGCTCAAGTATCAATAAGGGGAGACCCAAGGGACTATCCTGTGAGGTATCTTGAGCAGCTCAACTCAACCTTGTATGGTGTTGGCAACAACGACTCAATTAAGGTAACTTATGACGGCACATCTTATAATGTAACTTCTAATGGTGAATAATAATGACAACTAATAACGAGAGTGTTGTGGTTTCTTTGGGAGGTAGTGTCATAAACCCTGGCGAGCCTAATATGGAATTTGTCAGGAGCGTTAGCAATGTCTTCAATGATTTTGAGGGAAAATTAGGTATAATAACCGGAGGGGGTACGTATGCCCGTGTCTATGCATCTGCAATAAGGGAGTTATCCCATAATGAGTTCTTTGCTGATGAAGTTGCCATAATGGAGACAAAGCAGAATGCCCTCATAATGATATCTGCTCTGAGAGATGTCTGTCCCTATGTTCCTGAAACGCTAAGAGAGGCCGTGTCTCTCCTAGACACCTATGGCAAGGTTGTTCTGGGGGGTGCATTTCCGGGCATAACGACAGATGCTGTTTCAGTGATGTTGGCAGAGGTAACAAAGGCAAAGCGCGTTGTTAATGTTAGCAATACATACGGCGTTTATGACAAGAACCCCAAGAAATACAAGGATGCCAAGAAGTTTGATGAGATGTCGTTGGATGAACTTCTTTCACTAGCTTATGAGAACGATAAGAGGAGTGCCGGCGAGCATTTCATATTTGACCTATTAGCTTGTAAGCTTGCAGTAAGGTCTTCTATAGAGGTGCATTTTGTCCCCAACAATTTAGAGGATATTCACAATGCTCTCAGAGGGAGGAGCCATTCAGGGACTGTTGCGAGGCCTTAGATCCTCCTAACCTTGGGAATTTGATTTATGAGCTGGCCGTCTTTGACAAGGCCACATCCAAGGCAGGAACTACCTTGCATTACAACTACGAAACCCCTTTTATTTCCTCCAATTCTTATGTCTTCTCCTCTTGCATATGCTAGGGCTTCCTTTTTGGTCAAGCTTATGACATTCCTTATTGCCAGCCCTCCATAAAGCTGGAGGAAATTGCTCGTTGGCTTATAGCCAATATCGCTTTTCTTGGCTGCTATGAGGCCGTATTTCTCTCCCTCTTTTTTGCCGCTATATGCTATGACTTTCTTGCTACCTTCTTCGAGCTCCAAAAAATAAGGGAGGGAGATGCCGAACCTCTCAAGCAAGTAGCTCCTGAAATTCATTGCTTTACCTTTACTTCGCCGCCCTTTATCTTAGTTATGCACAGGAGCCTCTGGTCCTCGCTGGCGCCCATCATTTCAAGCATCTGCTTTTCATAGTCTGATGGCTCTTCAAGGTTTTCCTTGCCCTCTACTATGTGGCTTAGACAGCTACCGCACACTCCTTCGTGGCATGCGAAGAGTATGGAACTCTGCCCATCCAATTTCCCAAGGTTTTCCCCATCGGGCACATCTACCCATTTGTCATCGTTGATAATATAGACTTTTGCCATAGCGTGCTTTGAGTTAAAACACTTTAAAAGTGTTTCTTCAATAGCTACTAGTATTGCCGGGGTGGCGGAGCGGTTAACGCGCCGGACTCGAGATCCGGTGTCCGTAAGGACGCAGGGGTTCGAATCCCTTCCCCGGCGACTTTTTGCTCTCAATATTTTTGCTATTATTTGCAAGGCTCCACGAACGTAGTGAGTGGAGAGAAGGGATGAGAACCAAGTGAGAATCCCTTCCCCGGCGTCCGCCTTTGGAAAAGGCGGAATCCAAACTATCTTATGTAGGAACCTACGGTTCCTACTACTTCCCTTTTGCATATAGATGTCGGAGAGCAACTAATTGAAGATGGCGACAGCCTATCTAGAAGTTTGGACGCCACCTTTTCTAAAGGTGGCCGGTTCCTACTACCTCCCTTCTGCATATAGATGTCGGAGAGCAGCTAATTGAAGATCGCGAGAGCTAGACTAAATGCTGTGCACAATAAAGAAGGCATAGAGCAGGAGGAGCATAGCTCCTTCGTATTTGTGTATCTTTTTGTCAAGAGCTACTGAGAGGAAGACAGCACTTGCTAACAATAAATACATATAAGGGCCGGAGAGGAGAGCTGTTGGGAATGTTATGTTGCCGAGCAACTTGGGCACGCTAGCAACTACAAATGTATTGAATATATTGCTCCCACTAACGCTGCCGAATGCCATCTCAACATTTCCTTTCTTGACAGCACTTATGGCTACGGCAAGTTCTGGTAGCGATGTTCCTATAGCTATTCCTACGAGTCCCATAACCTCTACTCCAATGTTATATTTCTCTGCTATGTTGAGTGCGGAGCCTATGAAAACATCCGATGCTATTACGATAATCGCTACACTTACTATTAGTGCAATTCCGTCAATTGCACTGAAACTTACTTCTCTCTTCTTTTCCTTATTCTTTTTGTTGAGCCCATAATTGTAGAGTGCATATATCCCATAACCTATGAATAGGAGAGCTGCCTCTATATTGCTAACATTTCCATCTGAGATTACGATACCTAAGAGCAGAGCTGCCATTATTAGGAATGTTATGTCTCCGTGCAGTATGTCGTGTTTGAACTTATGCTCCCTTTTCAACAACAATGCAGCTACTCCCAGTATTAGCAGTATGTTGGCTATGTTGCTACCTATTATGCTACTCATTACTATGGAGGGGCTTCCGTGCCATACTGCTGCCAACGAGCTTGCCAATTCTGGCATCCCAGTCCCAACTGCTACTATCGTTACTCCAACAATAAAAGAAGGGATTTTGAGCCATAGCCCTAATTTCTCAGCCTTCTCTGTAAAGACCTCAGCACTTTTCACGAGGAATGCAAGAGACCCTATGAATAGAGCAAGCTCTATCATTACATCATCATCTCAAAATCCTTTTCCAAGTTCCTCTTACTCATGTCTTTCTTGACAAGAGGCCCTTGTGCTAGAGCTGGGAATAAGTCAGCATATGTCTTTTCCTTGCTCTCATAGAACACTCCTGTTGGCAGCCTCTCAAAATTATTCCTGTAAGGTTCCAACCCTTTCTCCATAGCTTTTAGGAAATCCCCTGTGTCGTGCCCCTCATCTTGTAGATTGTATACGTGCTCCTTATACCACTCGTATGTGTTTATTTTATCCCAAGTCACACATGGCTGGTAACAATCAACAAATGAGAAGCCCCTGTGCTCTATTGCTTTCTTTATTATTTCTTTTGTGTGTTTCATATCTCCTGCATAGCTAGACGCTACGAATGTTGCGCCAGCTATGAGTGCAGTTGGCACAGGCATATAGGGCTTTATCTCATTACCGAGAGGAGTTGTTTTTGTCTTCATTCCCTTCTTTGTTGTTGGGCTTGCCTGCCCTGTCGTAAGGCTGTAATAGTAGTTGTTCTGCACTATGTATGTTATGTCCTCGTTCCTCCTAGCAGCGTGTATTATGTGGTTCCCTCCTTCGCTAAAACCGTCTCCATCGCCGCCTATTGCCAGGACCGTTAGGCTGCTATTGGCAAGCTTTATGCCGTCAGCCAAGGGCAGTGCCCTGCCGTGTATTCCCTCATATCCATAACTCCTTATATAGTGGGGTATCTTGCTCCCACAACCTATACCTGACACTATTACGGCGTTATGGCTCTCTATGTTAAGTTCTGCAAGAGCCTGCTTAACAGAAGCCAATATCCCAAAATCCCCACACCCAGGACACCATTGTGGCCTTTCCTTTATGTTGTAGTCAGCTATTCCTACCATAACATCACCTCACACATACCTCCAAGGAGTATAATACTCGTAGTTATCCACCTCTTGTGTTACGACTACCTTCTCCTTTATGCCGTTTTCCACAGCTTCTCTAACAACCTTCTCAACCTGCTCCTTGAAGAACTGCCTGCCATTATACTTAAGGACAAGACCATTAGCTTTCCATCCAGTTTCCATCCTCAAGAGCTTTGAGAAAAGCCCCGTGCTATTGTTCTCAAACATCATTACTTTTTTGCCTTCTAATACTTCCAGTACTTTCTTTTCATCAAGTGGGTAGAGCCACGTAAAATGTATGACGCCCACATTTATCCCATCTTTTGCAAGACTCTTCTGCGCATCGAGCAACGGCCCTACCTGAGAACCCCAACAAGCCAAGTAAATCTCTCCTTCTCCATATACCTTTGGTTTCCAGCTCTCTTCCAACAATGCCTTTAGTTTCCTCTCTCTCTTGTCAACCTGCTTAACCCTCTCATCAAATTTCTCTGTCGTGAAACTATCCTCATAATGCTCATAGCTTGTAGCAACGTGTTGCCCATTCTTAACTCCTGGGATCGTCCTGGCTGATATGCCGTCTTCGCTATCCTTGTACCTGAGGAACCTCTCACCCATCATTAGCTCCTTAAGGTCTTCACTATCTGTTATGAGTTTCCCCCTGTCTATCTCCACTTTTTGCGGTTTTTCCATCGTAAAATGGCTTTCACTAAGGAACTTATCAGACAATAGGAAGACTGGCAATTGGTATCTATCTGCTATGTTGAGAGCTTCAGCAGCCCCATAGTATGCTTCCTCAACTGTTCCCGGGGCCAGTATTACTCTCAGAAACTCTCCCTGGCTCGCTCCAAGAACTTGGAAGAGGTCTCCTTGTTCTGTCCAGGTTGGCATACCTGTAGATGGGCCAGTCCTTTGAGCCAAGAAAAAGACAACAGGCGTTTCTGCAATTGCTGCCATGCCGACTCCTTCAGTCATAAGAGCAAAACCTCCTCCACTCGTTCCAGTCATAGCTCTAACGCCGGCGTAGTTGGCCCCTATAGCAAATTGAGCCGCTGCTATCTCATCCTCTGCTTGCACAACCGCTATGTCGTGCCCCTCTACTTGTTTTTGGACGAGGAAATGCAAAACAGAACTAGCAGGAGTCATTGGATATGCAGAGTATATACCTAGGCCTCCAGCAAGAGCTCCAAGACCTACAGCTTCATTGCCGCTGAGGTACATTCTCTTATTTTCTTTTGCCTCCATCGTAACGTTTGCCTTTATTCCCTCCTTTTCTATGTATTCATATGCCTTTTTGGCAACTTCTTGGTTGAGCTTAACAACTTCTTGCCCCTTTCTTGTGAACTCCTCTTCAATTACTTTCTCCAAGTAAGACAGAGGGTAGCCCACAACTGCGAGAGCAGCTCCCAGAAATGCTACATTCTTCATTATGAGAGGAGCTCCAACTTCTTTCAGTATTGCATGTATTGGCAGATTAACCTTCTTTATGCTTTCCTTTATCTCCATCTCCTCTATCTTTATTACTTGGCCGTCGTAAAGTATTATGCCATTTTCTTTGACGCTGTCTTTGTGGAACAGCACACCATCCTTACTAACACCTATGAGTATGTCTGTGTTCTCTCTTGGAGACCTAACAAGCTCCCTACTGGCTACTATGGTGTAGCTGTTATGTCCTGTCCTTATGAGAGAGGGATATTCTGGATAGCCCATAACGTGGTAACCTCCTCTGACAAAGAGTTTTCCGAGGGTTCTCCCCATGACAAAAGCTCCTTCCCCTGCCATTGCACCTATCCTAAAAA